>NZ_JARGYT010000047.1:0-9533 GCF_034470605.1 Candidatus Cyrtobacter comes | reverse complement strand
AAACCCATTCATTGAACGTTTTAATGTCGATCGGAAACAACCTTTTATCCATCTAAATACCATATTTATCGCCTCCAATATAATATTGCATCTTTTCCATTATTTGGCAAAACCTTTGTTAACAGTGCCTAAGCATTGATTTAAAGATGATAGTGCGTTTAGCATATCGTTTGTTTCACAAGACTTGCCTATAGTATACAAGGAATTAATAATGTGAGTATAAGTTTTCGGTTGTTCGCCGGTACCCCAAAAATTTACACCAGTTTTCAGAATCTTGGTTGTTTTTAAAAAATTAGTCTGCGCGTCATTCATGATGCAAGCATCTGCAGCATTTTGTTTTGTAAAATTATTTTCCATAGTTATAATCTATTAATGTTATAATATGCGCATATCATAATGCGGTAATACCATGTTAGCAATATAGCGCGTTATGTGCGCTGGTTTTATTTATCAAAGGTGCGATTATAAGTAATATATTATTTACGTGTAATTATTTTGTTTTCATAACCTTTACATTAGACATTTTGCATAGAGATAAGGCCTTAGGTAGCCTAAATATAGCATTGCTATGGAGTTCTATATAATCATGGAGGAGAGAGATGGTTAAACTGAATAAAAAGAGGAATATTTGATAAAAATATACTGCAAAAAGCTGAAATAAAGAGGCCTTAAACCTAGCTATGATATTTTATTTGTAGCCTGTGGCATGCAATTAATGTTATAAACCCTTCTTTTTCTTCTTGATTTGACTGTGCGCTTTAATTGTATGATTATTGAGTGATGCTTAGTTTTAATAGGTAATTGAAATGATGTAGGACAGAAGATATTATTAGATTTATATCTGTTCTAGCTGTTCGTAATTTTATATAGTAAAAAAGTGAGTAATTCTGTAAATGATGTTAAGGAGCTTTTCAAAAGGTGTGATTCGTTTTTTGGGATGCGGTTTGATGTTTTAGAGCTTAAAAAGCTAGTTTCTCATGGTAAAAAGGATGACATGAGATCTGAGAAATATAAGGATTTTCAAGAAAAAAAGCATAAATCACCACAATTTAGCAATATTAATGTTGAATTTTTCTCAGATGAGGTCAAAACTGTACTATCTGCACTTATTAAAGACGCTGTTAAGGAGGCGTTAAGTGAAGTGTTAAAGGAAAAGAAGGGTAACACATAATGATTTACGGTTTTTTGTTCTTTTTGCTTATCTATATTTCGCCGTATAGTGTTTTTGCACTATCTAACGAAGAATATGATAAATTTCTAAAAAATATAGATCAACATTTTGATAATTCTGAATTTAGTTCTAGCAATGATTTTCAAGACGACTTTTTTGTGGGTACGAATACACCTAAGACAAGTACAGATAAGCCTGTCGGTCCATATGAAGAAAAGATCAATACAAATCCTGTTAATAAAGAGATAGCTCCAATACAAGATGTAAGAGATTTAAAGATCCCTGATTTAAAAAATGATGAAAATTTAACTGTTGTTCATAGAGAACAAATAAAAAATCTAGAGAATAATGTTTCTGAGACAGTGCAGCTGAGTAATGCTAAAGAGTCTATTCAAAAGAATAACAATGTGGTCGATATACAAAAAGCTAACCCTCAGCTTGATAATATAAAAGGTAGTGACATTAACCTTCCGAAAAATGCTAAAAACCCTAATCAAGATATTGCTTCTTTAAATGGAAAAAAATTAGTGCCACAATCTAGTTCTAAGCAAAAAGTACAATCTACTAATGAGAAAAGTGGTGTAGATAAGCCACTGGAAACGGTAGCAAAAGATAGAAAAATTGCCCCTGCTAGAAAAAAAGCCGATGTGAGTAAAGCTTCTGATGCTTCGGTTAAAAAAAATCAGCCAATTAAAAATGAGGATAAGCCTGATATTAAAACTGAATTAGTAGATGATGCGCCCTCATCATCAGAGAGTAGAGTTATGGAAGTTGCTATAAATCAACGTAAAATTTTTTCTAACATGGAAAATCCACTAAATAAAAGGTTTGAGATAAAAAGGGAGCTAAATGAGCATATACAGGTAAATACTTATCAACATGAATATTCGCAATTATTATTTGTTGCGGCTTCAAGAGGTGATATAGGCGCTATTAAAGCTTTGCTTGATAAGAAAGCTGATATAAACGCTCAAGATAATATTAATGGCCATACACCGCTGATGTATGCAATAGCTGCGGGAAAAATATCGGCGATGCAATACTTAATCTCAAAGGGGGCGGATATTAATAAAATTACCTATACTGCCAAAAATGCTCTTCATATAGCAGCTATCACAGAGAATCGTGAGGCATTTAAAATTTTACTAAAAGCTGGATGTAACTTAAGCGCTGTGGATACGCGTGCTATGAGGCCATTTGATTATGTATCTAGAGATAGGGAAAATTTTGCCATGTATTCGATGCCAGAAGAATTTAGTATTAACCAAATATTAATTGGTTGTACTATAATGAACATGCAAGGCTGCTTAAAGGATGCGCTAGCAAGAGGGGCTGATGTAAATTGCAGTGACGATGATGGTAATACACCATTAATGATAGCAGTGAGACATGGATTGATAGATTTAATAAAATTAATATTTGAATATAACCCTGATTTAAAAAGAAAAAACAATAGAGGGTATAGCGTGTTTGATATTGCTGGCGCGATTAATGATAAATTAACAATGCGTTTAATTAGCGAATTATCCAGACCTCAGAATGAATCATCAACAAATACCAAAAAGATTATTATTGATACACCTATGGTATTAGATAAGACATATATGAAACAATGAATTAAGTTTAGTGGTTTTTAGGCCCTTTAAGATGATTGTGTTATAACCTTATAAATGTGTTGTGTCTGTTTTATTTAAGGTGGCGTAGATAGCGCACACAACTTATTAGCTTTATTATGCTAATTTAGCTTAAGCCACCATATATCAAATCTGTAGAATAATTTCCCGCTCTAACAAGCTGAGTCTCATTTTTCTAATTAAGATTGGTCGCTAACGGTTATATTTTTAAGTTAGTTAACAAATTTACAAAACTATTTGATTAATTGTTGTCTATTATCTTTTAGTAATAGTAATTATATATATAACAAAATCTAAGCCATATTGGTCAAATAAAAGCTATAAAAGATGTATCATATATAATGAAGTAATTGAATGGGTATAGTAATTGGTGTATACATTTAGTTATGTGTCTTCAAGGGTTTTTATTTTGAGAATGTTTCTTAGGGGTGTTGCTTCTTATTTATTGCTCTTTTTTATTATTTTATCTGATTGTAGTGCGGCAGTGCATGGCTATTCGCATATAGTTGAAAAGGCACTTCCGGCTGTTGTTACTGTTCGCGTAAGGGGTGATATAGCACAAAGAAAGGCGTATGACCCTATGGAAGAAATAAGAAAAGAATTTAGAGATATTTTTGGTGGCCAAATAGTTCCGCGTGATAACACGCAGCAGGAGAGGAGGCCGCAATTTGCTCAAGGCTCTGGGTTTTTGATAAGTGAGAATGGGCTAATAGTAACGAGCAGACATACCATAGTTGGCGCGAGCGAGATAACCGTATCTATAGGAAGTGATGAAAATAGAATGAAGGCTGAGTTAGTTGGGCAAGATAGCGTTACAGATATAGCGCTACTTAAGATAACTTCGAAAAATAAGCTTCCATTTTTAACGTTCGGAGATTCTGATAAAATCAAAGCTGGTGACATATTAATTGCCATAGGTAGTACATTTGGTCTTAATGGAACTGTTACTGCTGGTATTGTTTCTAATACAAGCAGAAATATAGAGATAGGTGGGTATCATTTTGGTGATCTTATACAAACGGATGCCTCAATATATTTTGGTAATTCTGGTGGGCCTGCACTTAATGTTGATGGTGAAGTTATTGGTGTAAATTTTGCGTTAATGTCTTCTGCTCCAGGTATAGGTGGTAGTATAGGTGTTGGTTTTGCTATTCCTTCAAATGTAGTTTCTACTGTTGTTAAGCAACTAGCGGAAAATGGTGAGGTTTCGCATGGCTATATAGGAATACTTGGGCGAGATGTGACTCAGAAGTTAGCTGAAGCTATGAAGTTACCAAAATCTTCTGGTGTGTTGGTGGTAAAGGTTTTGAAAGGAGGTGGGGCGCAAGTGGCTGGGTTACTGCCTGGTGATGTGGTGCTTGAAGTAAATGACAAGAGCATAGATAGTGTATCCAGATTAAGAAAATTAGTTAGCACCTCTGGCGTTGGTCAAAAGGTGAAGCTAAAAGTTTTTAGAAAAGGTAAAGAGATGGTATTTCATGCTCTGACACATAAGAATGTTGAAGATACGGGTTCTTCTTCGTTTTTTAATAAAGAGACAGGGTTATCAGTTAGGGACTTAGTGCAGTCTGACCGTAACTCATCTGATGCTGCTGTAGGGGTTATTGTTTGTAATGTGGAAAAGGGATCGGTGGCAGATTATGCTGGTATATTAGTTAAGGATATACTACAGGAGATAAATGAAAAACCTATAAAAAACGTTAAGGATTTTGAGGAAGCATGTAGGAGTAATGATAGGTTATTCACCTTTTCAGTTTTAAGAGATGGTTCTAAGCTCTTTATGTATGTAGATATGCCAGACTAATGTTTTCTGTTGTAAGCTGGAATGTTAATTCTATTGGAGCTCGTATTAACGCTGTTTCTGAATTGATCCCTACTACTTCTCCTGATATCATTTTGTTGCAGGAGGTTAAGTGTATCTCTGATGCCTTTCCTTATAGTGCGCAGTGTTTCGAGCATTATAATATTAACGTTCATGGGCAGAAGGGCTATAATGGAGTTGCGATTCTTAGTAAGCAAAGGCAGGAAGAAGTTATTTTTGGTATTCCTGGTTTTGAACATGAATTTGCCGCTGAGGCAAGGTATGTCGAATCTTTAATTTCTTTAAATTCTATCCCTGTTAGGGTGATATCTGTGTATGTTCCTAACGGGTCTGAAGTTAATTCAGAGAAGTTTCTCTTTAAATTAGATTTTTTTAATGCACTAAAAGGTAGATTGAGTTACCTTTTATCTCAGGGAGAAAATTTATTAGTATGTGGAGATATGAATGTTGCTCTTGATGATTTAGATGTGCATGATCCTTCTTATATGAAGGATCAGCTATGTTTCAGTATTGAGGAAAGAAAAGCACTTAGGTCTATTCTTAACCTTGGACTTTATGATTCATTTAGAATACTAAATCCGCATCTAAAGAAATTTACTTGGTGGGACTATAGAAAAAATAGTTTCCAATATGATAGGGGGCTTAGAATAGATTATATACTAGTCTCTAGCCATTTATGTGACATGATAAATAAATGTTATATAGAGGCTACAGTAAGGGGTTGGGAGCGCCCATCAGATCATGCTCCGCTATTTTGTGAATTTAATTAAGATTTATTAACTTTTATGCTACATTCAACGACGATTTTATCAGTAAAAAGAAATGAGAGTATAGTTATAGCTGGGGATGGACAGGTAAGTTTTGGCAATACAATTTTCAAATCTAACACAAATAAAATACGTAAATTTTTTGATGGGAAAGTAATATCTGGTTTTGCAGGAAGTGCTGCAGATGGTATGGCTTTGTTTGAGAGGCTTAATATGCGCTTAAAAAAGCATTCTGGAAATTTATTGCAGGCCGCTGTTGATATGGCAAAAGATTGGCGCTCTGATAAATATCTAAGAAGATTAGAGGCTATGATGATTGTAGCAGATGCACAAAATACACTAATATTATCAGGGCAGGGTGATGTTATAGAGCCAGAGGATGGTATTGCTGCGATAGGTTCTGGTGGAAACTACGCTCTTTCTGCAGCAAAAGCGCTGTTTTATTCAACCGATATGTCTGCAATGGATATAGTAAAGAAGTCTATGAAGATAGCGGCTGATGTGTGCGTTTATACAAACCATAATGTTGTCATCGAGGAATTAAATATTATAGCAAAAGCGTCATAAGGGGTGCTAACTTTGAAAATGTTGGGTTAAATTTAGCAAAATTACTTATTATGTAATCATAATATACTGCTTTAGCTATAACTCTTAAAAAATTAAGAAAGTTAGGTGATTAAGTAATAAATGCTGACCGGAATTGTCATAAAAGGATAGACTTTGTTATGGTGACATGATTGCATAGCAAGGTGCGTTGAATGAATGTGTCTGTGAAGGGATGCAAATTTTGCTCCAACAAAACGTGGTCAAGAATGGTTGTAGGCAAGCAAAGGCACAAGTAATGTTGCAGATTGAACATAAAATACACGCTCAAAGATGTCTGTATAGATGTTTCTTAACAATGTTGGCTTTAGAAGCTAGGATAATGAATATACCGTTTCGGATACGGCTGGGATTTGAAATGCTAGAAAAGCTGTGGAAAAGGAAGCTGAGAGCAAATTATAATATTCCTATTATAGATATATATATCTAAATATATCTTCGAAAAAAGACTGGCAAGTACGAATTTGGCTTGAACAGAAATGAGATATTGTTGCACATTATAGCTAAAGCGTCATAACATAGTACTAACCTTGCAAATATTTTAATTGAGTTAAGTTTAATAAAATTACTTTTTATGTAATAATTTTGCTTCAGCATTATATAGAAAATGGATCCTCTGGATTTGTAAACGAATTACAAATAAAGTGTCATAATATCATAATTATAGCTACAGATGGCAATTATAGTTATAACAAAATAATACCAAATGGAATCAAGCATATAGTAGATAAAGCGGAAACTTGCTTAGTAGAAGCTAAAGATTCTAGTCTAATGGGCCCGATTAACCAGAGAAAGCGTTACTCTAAATGCCATGCTCAGGACGACTATGTGGAGGTTTAGAGGCTATCTATCTATGATGTATGAGACAATGCCGAGAATATACCATAAAAAATGGTATAAGGCTTCAATGGTGCTTAAGTTATAAATACTACAAGAAGCTTGGTGTGCTTATGTAAACAAGACCAAAAAATTGAACTCTATGCTGATAGAGGCATTGATTTTGGTATCAAAGCACATAACCTCTTTTTGATCAAATATACGTTAAATCCCCATTTCTATCTTTATTAAGCAGTCTACTAAAAAGTAGAAGAAAATGGTGGAGGTAAAGGGATTCGAACCCATGACCCTCTGCTTGCAAAGCAGATGCTCTACCAACTGAGCTATACCCCCCAACATAGAAACATGGAGCGGGTGAAGAGACTCGAACTCTCGACCCCAACCTTGGCAAGGTTGTGCTCTACCAACTGAGCTACACCCGCCCTCTACCAAGAGGACACTGCTTATAGCAAAAAATTAGTAATAAGCAAGCTCCATAAGTTTAATATCAATAATAAAATTGGATGGCATTCATTTAAAAGCGGTTATGGTGGCTTAAAGTATTATTTAAATAATACCTAAGAATTATTAGCGAGGTGATTTTATGGAAGAATTATCCGTATAACAGGTGGTTAATTCCAAATTATGATAGATGAACTGATTGTAAATTGTTCATGGTCAAATTACTAAGCCATAAGTTCATAAGCGTAGTTAATCTTTTAGCATTGAAAACTAAAAGATAGTTAAATGAGATTTTAATAAGAAATAACAAGAAAGTTTAACCATGAGAGGTAGAATGCTGAGTCACATCTGGAACATGGTCTGAATCTGAGCAAATAATGCCGCACGGTGCCATTTAAAGTTTTAACAATGCGGGTTTGTTTGCTTATTTTTCAATAAGCAAGGTACTGGCTTTCTATCATCCGCGTTGTTAATTTTGATAATTTATGGTTTAAGGCATGTAATTTAAAGCTCAAAAACCATAGAAGTTTTGGCAGCTAATTCTTTATCACCTCTTCCCTCTATATTTTTACAAACAGAGTTATGACCGTTGAATCTATAAATGTATATTCTATCACTTTAGCAGAAATATAGCTAAAGCGTCATAAAAATGGCACATGATTAATTTTGAAAATATATTAGTTATCATTGAGTTAAGTTTAAAAAAGTTACTGTTTATGTAATAATTTTATACCGCTTTAGCTATAGATTGAAGTAAGTTTATTGAAGCAAAAACGCCTTTTCTATCAATTGTATGTGGCGTCGTTAACAAAATAATTATATCAATGGGTTTTAGAAATAAGAGAAAATATCCAATAAAGGAATGAAAGTTCAAAGCTTTAATAGAAGCGATTTGTAGAGGATGCAAGGTGAAAGAGAAGTAAGGCCAACTAAAGAGAGTATTGTTATCTATCTATTAATAGGTCACATCTTTTTATTATTTAAACCATATATATTGTTGTTGAAATAATTGGCAAGATTTAGAACTGCTTTGAGTTGTGGCAAGTTGTTGGGCTCAAAATGTAATGAATATAGGAATGTAATCTCTCTTATATAACTAAGTATATTCGTTTTATTTCTACATAGTTATTAACCCAAAGATGAAAAATTATGTTATTACAATATTCTTTTTACCAACTACGGTTAATAGCCTTGGGGTTGATAGAGAAAGATATTCATCTGGAGAAATTATTTCTACACTCGCATCAAATGCTGGTGGTAGGGAGTTTGTTGATTGGATTGTTGTTGATGGCCCTGGTAGTGGTAATCTTCAGGACCCTATGTTATGGGTAGAGCCATGGAAGTACAATACTGTTACAGGCCAGTTATTTGGAAAGGGGCTCGAAGAGGGGGTGCGGCATGCACAAAGTATAATCAGAGGTAAAAAAACTCAGCACATATTGAATTTAGAAAAAGAAGAATTAAGCGTATCGAAATATAACAAATTAAAGAAATATGGAGTACAACTTGAGAAAGATAAATATCTGCCTGGAATTAAAAAAGAGATAAAAAAGAAGCAGGGATTGTACCACACAACATAAAGCCACAAAGTTTACAGTTACGTATGATGGAGATTATGCGTAAGAAAGGAAATATGCATGTGAATATTGTTGGTTGGAGCAGGGGTGGGGTAGCTTGCCATATGTTAGCAAATTATATGCTAGCCGATGATGAATTAAAGAATATAAAGGTGAATATACTTGCACTTGACCCTATAGTGGGAGGATTAACTATAGTTAGAGATGTACATACCAAGCTTGGGTCAAACGTTGAGAATTATATTGGTATTTTTGCCGAGGATGAAAGATCTCATGGTTTTGATCCTATAGTTCCTGTTACATCTATGAATACTAGAATAAATTTCTTAAGTGTTCCAGGCCGCCATTCTACGCTTGCAGGCAATGGTGCGGTAGATGGTGCAGAAGGTGTTCAAATGGTGCCTCAAGTAAGTGAGTTAGTTAGGGATTTTTCAGAAAAGATTCTAAGATCTTGGGGAGCGGAGCTGAATCATACCCTGGATTTTGATAGTCAACAAATTGAAAATCTAATTAAATGCATTGAAGAAGATTCTGCGCCTTATAAGGAAATGAGAAATAAAACTTATACATATCCAACTGATGTATAGCTAATCCGGTATAAAAGAGTCACGATAAATAGTCATTGAAAAGTTGATTTATAGAGCAATTAGTGGATCTACGAATTTGCTTAGCCTGAGCCCA
>NZ_JARGYT010000046.1:0-9682 GCF_034470605.1 Candidatus Cyrtobacter comes | reverse complement strand
TTCTTTCGAAATTGTATAGAGTATGTCATTTTATTACTTCATTACCTCTCACCAATCACACAGTAATAACCATACCACTTTTATACCGGATTAGCTATAGATGGAAAAAGAAAGGTGCAGTTTGGCGATATACTAAAATCATTGAGTGATATAATTACTAAACAGCTTTCGTGTGAATGTTTTTTGGTAGAGGATAGTAATTTATTGCGTGGAGTGGTTACTTCTACTCAACATTTATAGGATGGTAATATCATTGTTTAATAATGTTTCATTTTTTATAAGTCAAAAGAGATAGTTATTTAAGTTAAATTAATACGATGAAGCAAAAAATTGTTTCGAATTTAAGACCTCACAAATCCTTTCCTTATTATTTATTTTAGATAGTGCTTCTTGCATTGCCCCTGGCTGATTGTTTTGGAGAGCGACTTCTAACTTATTACATTCAACATCATAGCCTTCATATTCAGAACTCTTCACCTTACAACATTTATAAAAAACATCGAGTGGTATGATTTTATGTTATTTTCAAATAATGTATCTCCTATTAATAAAATAAACCACTTTATCCATAAGAATGGATTGCCTGCCATAGAAGATAAAACTGGCATTCAGCTGCCAGTTTTATCTCTTGATATGTAGTATCTCTAAGATTGAGCCTTTAGGTCTTTCAAAAGTTCTATAAACACTATATGATTTTCTGATATCCTAATAAGAGTAGCAAATACCATCAATACACGGATTATTTTGATATACTGCTGTAAACTCTAAACCATTAGAAGATTCGATAACTGTGTAAACTTCATCTTTATCGCTTTCATAGCAATGGTAACTTTGCTCAGCAGAAACAGTGGCGTTAGGTCTTAAGCATATATACCCTTTGCCTTCAGATAATGTTATATTAACTATTGTTTTATTAAACTCACCAGCCACAGCAGTATTTTTAGAATGTTGTTGTTCAATGAATGGTAAATATATATATTTATATAGTTTTTCTGGCACATCTTTAGATATCTTAGGATCAACAGAAGCAAGTAATTTGAAATATTCTGACTTGCTAGTATAATAACAAGCATCTGCAGTAAAATTGTGTACTGAGTCTGGAATTATATAAGAAAGTGTTGAAGCTACAAATTTACCAAAATCCATTTGAGCCGTTGATGCCTCATAGTAAAACTTCTCATCGCTAAATTCAGCAAGCAATTTAAGCAAATTGCTTGAGGATGCCAGCATAATATAAGAAGTGGTAAGAATATTATAAGTAATAGCAAGTTTTGGGCTTATATGTGATATAGCCTTAGGAACTGCTATGCTATAAACTAATATACCGGCTACTACTGTGCTTCCTGACCACGCCGCCTCTGAATATTTTCCTTCAAATATTTTTGGCGCGGTATCAACTACAATTGAGAATCCAGTACCAATCATAGCTACGTTATTAAATCCATTAAAGAGTGTATATGTATGCAAAGATCCTGAATATACATCTTTTAGATTTTCATATGTAGGTTTAGACATTGCTCTCAAGATATTTGCCACTAAATCTAATGGCTTCAAGACTTTAGATGAAATGTGTAAATAATTCTGAATCTTAACAAGATCTACGGTTATTTCAGTTTTTGGCTCCATAGATACAGACATCTCTTCGCCAGTTTCTATATTTTGTATTTTTAGTTCTGTAGTAGACTTAACAGATCTAAAAATAGCATAGAATCGATCGCATGACTTTGCGGCACCACAATATGTAATTAATGCATCAAAGTGCATTGATCCCATATGGACTTTGCCAGTATATGATACAGTAAGAGATTTAAAGCCCGCTTCAGGGTTGGGTAAAGAGTCAGTAAGAGGTGAATAATCAGATATATAAAAGGAAGAAGCATCATTAGAATGTGAGGCGCTATCATCAAAGTAGTCAGCAAAATACTTTGTAATATATGGAGAAGGTTTCCAGGAATGTTGTTCATTATCTACTGAAGGGAGCCAGGAAGCAAATAGACGATCTGACCCAGGCCGTGCTTGATTATCATAAGCCAAATCTTCGGTTATAAGGTAATAGAAGTTTTTTCCTTTAATGCAATAATCTTTATTTTCTCGCTCAACTTTAAAAACGTAATTAGGAGCGTAACATTTTTGTTTACCAGGTAATAAATCCCGAGTGGTATAAGGTTTTTGCTCGTATCCGGTTTTAGAACTATCACCAAGATCATCATTTTGTTCTTTATATGCATCGCCAATTGAGGAACGTGAGTTCATATGGCTAACTCTTGCAAGACGCTCTTTAATATCTAGCTGTTCTAGATCATTATGAGATTTAGCACTAAAATATATATGATCTCCTAGCTTCATCACCCTTTCTCGCAAACTAATGTCATCATTAGAATCACGGTTTTCGACAGGCTCTTGCTGTTTTAGAAGGTCTAAAATATCAGGCTTGCATACGTTTTTATGTTCAACAAAATTTTTAAAATCATTTTTAAAATCATTATATGTGGAAGAGAGGGATATGTGCCCACTCTTATGACCATCAATTAAGTTTAACATAAACTCTTTAAATTTAGAGTCTTCACTGATGTAAATGACATTTTCCAAAATCTTAAGGTTATCTATAGAAGATATAACGTGATCTAACCCTTTTATAATACCCTTTGTATCAAAGTCATTATACGTAGTATCTAAGTCATGATCACTAATACCTGATCCTAATTTCTGGTACTCATTAAGATGGATTAATGACATGCGTTCTTTGAGTGATGATGATTCAGGTAAATTTTTATCAGTGTTTTCAAACAATGGATCCCATGCTTTATCACTAATATATTTTGGTGATGTATCAGAATCTAAAAACGCACTATTACGTACATCAACATGATTATTTGATACCATAAAAACATATCCAGATTTGAGATCTTTTACGATAAATGCGCAGTTATCATTATTATCATCAACAAAAAGCTTTGATTTATGGCCAGGTGCGGCTCCAATAACAATATTCTCATAAGTTACATATTTCATTATGTTTTTGGCTGTCTTAGCTCCTTCTTTTTTCCCAATATGTGTGAAGTCCATTAGTGGAGTAACTTCAATTTTCTTCAAAGCATACTCATCATCTGATGAGTGTGATGACTGAATACTCTCTTCTAGGACCATCTTGTTTTCATCCGGAGCATTACTTGATGATAAAAAATATGAAAATACATTATATGTCTTTTCCCAAATAGATGGGCGATGAGTTGGCGCTTCGTTATTAAGATTATCATTCTCAATAGCTTCGTTATTATCTTCAGATTTGCTCTCCTCTTTAGGTTTACTCACTTCTTTAGATTTACTCATCTCTATATTATATCTTGCATCTTCCTCATCTCTATGGTTTATGTAGTAGTCATTTAATACTTTGTAGAGGCTTAGTGCATTTTCGGTAGTGCCCCTTATTATATTAAAGGCAATTTCATTAATTACCTTTGTCCATGTTGAATCAATATGCTCAGAAAGATAAGTCCCCAGTATGCTATGAGCTTGAAAGCTATCCGCGCGCGGATTACCATATATACCAATTTGTGGTGCTATTTCATTTAGGTTCATTGGTAATTCTTGCATGTTTTTGTCTACAAGCAATTTACTAAATATCTCATCTATGAGTTTAATAAGTGCTTCTGAATAATAAGAGTTCCATAAATTCTCATCAGTTTTCTGGCAATTTACTATAGATCGAATCAGGGCAACGCCAAAATGCTCAAGCATTAATGGCATATCAACTGGATAATTTTTTGCATTTAAATAGCTAGTAGCATAGACCTCGTTTTTTATATCAAAAAATTTTGTTGGATTTGTATTATGTGCATCATTTATAAATTTAATTATAGATCCAGATGCTGACATTATTTTTTTCTGCAACTCCCCTTCATTTATTTTTTTTATTTTTTTTATAAAGTCATTAAAAGGTTTGGTATTTTGATAGTAGACATTATGAGCTTTGAGAGTTTCAGCTTCTTGTGTTGTGGTAAGCTTTTTATAAAAATTTTTATCAAAATTTTTATCAAAATTTTTATTTTTTATAATAGATTTTATATCCTTAAGTAAGTCACTAAAGGCATTATTAAAATCTGTTAGAGTATTTTGTTGATTGTTAATATTAAATTCCAAATCAACATTTTCATACTTAAATAAGTTGCGATACTTGCTATCTAATTCACCATCATTAAAGAGTAGACCGATGTAAATACTATCATGTTCGCTATTAACATGTTGATTAATTAATACACTTGATAGATTTAAATCACTTAAAATAAATAATAAATCATTATGAAGGTCAGTATAATTTGTGTAATTTTTTTTAATATTCACCATTTTCTCCAAGATTGGCAATATGGTTTTAAAACAATCACTAACATTATACGCTTTGCTTTTGTATAAGACGGTTCCAGCTTTTGCTAAGGATTTATTAGAAGTTAAGAATATATTCTTAGAAAGTTCTTGAATCTCCTTATAATTACTTTTGCTCAATCTAATATCTTGAACATCAGAACCAGTATTATCATTTAAGAAACTTTGAATTGTGTTAGTATATTCGGGAAGTTGGTTTTGGTCTTTAAATTTCTTAGCCAAATAAGTGGCTGTTATTTCACAAGTTTTCTGATCATCGTATAGGGTATCTATTCCGCGCAAAGAATCCATAACATCGTTGTAACTCACATCATGACCTGCTTTAATTTTCATTAGCGGCTTTATTACAGTATTGCTTAAATGTATATTTATATAGTCTTTGTATAAATGATTAGTGTTTTCTATATCATCGCTATTTCTAATAGACTCTGACCATTCTATTAAGTTGTCTATGAAGCCATCTTTCGTAAAAATTTTCTTAATATTTTTTATAACCTTAGCCTCCCTTTTAGAAAGGCTATCTTTCCAAAGGGTAGAATCAGTACCTTGGTATTCCATTAGATCTTGCTTCTCTTGCTCAAGTTGAGATTTTTTATTAGATAGTTTTTCCGTAGTTTTAGTTTTTTCCTCAATTAATGAGCCTAATTTTTTTATGTTTTCGTATTCAGCATTAAGAAATGTCTTTATTTTTTTAGTATTCCAATCAAGATCCTCCAGCTTACTACATTTATAACTTTTTAATTCAGATAACAAACGAAGGTCACTCTCATTATCATATTCAGTTTTAATAAAGAGCTTAAGTATCTCGTTCTTAGCATTTTTATTCTTTATATTCTTGAGTTCGCAATCTTCAACTAGGCCCTTATCATCATTTTTTACTATTGTATTATACTTCTTTATTTTCTTCTCTAATTTTTTTTCTTGTTTTTCTAGGTCGGACTCTCTCTGTTCTTTATCTTTTTTCCCTAACTTTTTCTTTTCGCTCTTTAAATCCTCCTTTGCTTTTTTAAATTCTTTATACTCTATCAATATCTCTTTGTATTTATCTAACAATTCTTCTCTCTGTTTAATAAAGAAGTCACTTAGTTTAAAAGCATCTGCTATATCATACGGTATTTTTTCCCAATTTCCTTGGGAATCACGTATTTCCCCTAAGATATTAGGTAACTTATTCGCAGTGATATCTGATAACCTTTCATCTATACTGTGTATTTTATGTTGAATACTACCTGATGTGCTCTCAGCATTGATCTTGTTTTGACGAATAGCTTTAAGATGAATGCCGAACTTCATGAGGTTATGAACTATTGAAAGCTCCTCATCATATTTAATATCATATTTTAAAATATTGTTAATGCTTCCATCGTATCCAACCTCATCTCTAATCTCTTGTATATCGAATTTTTTTGAATCATCTGAAAGGAACGTTTGAAATTTTTTAAAAAATTTCTTAGAAATGTCTCCCATCCACTCTATCCTTGTCTGAACTGTGTTTAATGCATGAAAGAATGAGGTTAATTTAAAGTGCAAGAAATCTATAGCTGGTCTTTGAATTATAAGACTACTAGCAGACAACACTATATTTTTAATATCGGAATCAATACTCTCTGTAATCGAGTTTAATTTATTTGATATTTTGTTATCATAACCTGGCCCATCATCATTAGCACTTAATTCTTGTTCTATTCCTGACAGCCTAAAAGAGATATTCTCAAGCTGAGACTTAACAAGTTCACCATTATTAAGAAAGATGGCGTTAAAGATATCTTTAGGATGTTCCGCATTATTGATAACTGTATTGGTTTTTGAAAGTCTCATATCAACTAACGCTATAATCTTTCTCAAATCTCCGATTACAGTACCAAGCCTGTCATATAATTCTTTATATACATTCTTTTTGCAGGGCGTGTGGATGCATTGACCTCTTCTACAGCATTAAACAATTCATCACTTAATGAATCGTATTTATCCATGCCGCCAATTTGAAGTATTATATCTTCGAGTTCTATTTGAGAAAAAATAGACTTCGCTTCCTGAATTTTGGATGACAAATCAACATTGTTATCTTCGTCGTAAGAAAAAACTGCATCCAACGTGCTATAAGCTGCATTTATATCTTTAAGCTTTAATAACAAGATCCTAAAATGGTGTAATCCATTGCTTATATTAAAAGTTGGTAAAGAGTGTACGTCACGATAATCCTCACTTGTTGCTATTTGTGAAAAAAATTTTGCAAATGAATACAATTGTTTTGGTCCAGGTGTATGCTCATTGTCTACCGCATTCATGAACCCGACCTCCTCTTGATCGTCTCCAGATATATCTTTAAAGAAAGATTTCATATCGTCAAACATTTCCTGATTCTTCTTTATAAAATCAAAAGCTGGACTCTTACCAGGAACGTTATTGCCTTTATCTATGACAAATTTGTCTAATTGATCAAACTTTTTTATATAAGATTCTATTAACTTAACTGGAATAACCTTATTATCGGTTACCAATCCAACCATTCTATTAATCTGATTAGTTAAACTGTGTCCAGAACTTCGAAAATCAATAAAATAATCTAGAAATTTAGAAGCTTTTTGCATAGCATCGCTATCACTACTAATTTCATTCTTAAGATTTTTATATTCTGTAATATCTAATGAAGAGAGATAGGATGAGATTTTTATAAGATTTTTTATCTTATCTTGAAGTTGATTCGGATATATATGTTCCAATTTTTCATCTATACCACGCTCTAAGGTGGTGAGATAGTTCATTGCCCTTTCAAAAACCCCCTTTTTCTTTCTAATATGTTCTAAAAATAAATAAAGCTCTTCTGGATTATTCCTAATGTTTAGATAGTGCTGATGACCTAAAACGTAAGAGGCATTCATTCCAATCTCTGCTAGGTATCTTATTAATGCATGAAAAGTTCCCGCATTGTCATCTATCATCTTTTTTAACGCAGCTAGGTCTTGTTGATCTATAGTAGGCATAGCATAAAATAATTTATAAAATTGGCTATTATTTGTAATGGCCTGGTATCACATTATAGCACTAACAATATGAAATGCAATTCATATCCCAAGTTGTGAGCCACGGGTTTATTGTTTGGCGGGTGTTATATCGCTATGGTGCCACGCCTTAGAAAGCGTCAAAATACCGTTACTCGTGAATATATTATCTAGTTCTCGTAGCTCGCCACTTCGCGACAAATTTTGTGACAATTTTTGCGCAAGTACTCCAATCTTTCAATTATCACCGCTGTATGTCTATAGTTATGAATGCTATAGTTATGAATGCCTTTATGAGTTACAATATCTTTGATACATCTTCTATTGATCTTGGTATAGTTAATTGACTCTTCTTAAAAGAGGTAATATAATCCTCGGCGTTCGTTTTTGTTATCTGGGTTATAGGGTTGTCTTCTAAGGTATCTGTTAGATTTAATAATGTTGATTTCTCTTTAGAGGTTTTGAAGAGAAAGGTTAGGATGGAGGGTATATTTAGGATATACAAAATTAAGAGGTATTTTGAGACTTCTTCTGAAACAAAAATGAGAAAAAGAAAGGAATCTGTAATGAGAGCTAAGAAGAAAAGACAGTCCCAAAATTCTTAGTGGTGCTTTTGCGTGGGGGCTATAGGTCACCTTGGTGTTGCAGCGTGCTATAATTCTATCTACAATCCCGGATTGCTGAGGGTAGTTGAGCGGGTCTCTAGTGATCTGCTGTTTGGTGTAGATGTTTGGAATTTATACGAGCTGTATTGGTTAGATATTAGTGGAAAGCCTTGTGTACATGTCGGGAGGCTTTCGTATGATTCTAGGTCAAAATATATTCTAGAATCTAAGTCTGTTAAACTCTATCTCATGTCTTTAAATGAACATAAATTTTCATCAACGCAAGAGGCAAAGGAGACTATAGTGCGTGATATTGAGGGGTTATTGAATACTCAAATAGAGGTTGAGATAAGCGAGCTAGTTAATATAGAGCGCGGCCTGGCGATTGATGGTGTTTGTATTGATGGTGTGTCAATTTCTGATGTGTATGGTGATGGAATTAAATGTTTTCCAGACGTATATATAAAGGAGAGTTTGTATAGTGATGTACTAAAATCTAATTGTCCAGTTACTATGCAACCAGATTATGGTTCTTTACTAATTGAGTATCATGGACAGAAGATTGATAGGTCGTCGCTTTTATTTTATATAACATCATTAAGAAATAAAAATAAATTTCACGAAGATTGTATTCAGGAAATTTGTGAAAGGATATTAGTTGATTGCAAACCGGAGTATCTTGCTGTGTTAGGGATGTATAATAGGAGGGGGGGCATAGACATAAATCCAATAAGAAGCAATGTTGCTGGGGTTTTTCCTAGTTTATATAGGTCGTTAAGACAATAAGCTTCCTCTTAAAAGGGTAAACAACACTAAATTAGTATACAGGCTATTTTATTTAATGAGGCCGATAATATTGCTTATATTAGGGCCTATGTTAATTCAGCTTAAATCACTATACATCTATACATCTATACTAAGTACTACATATAGAAAGCAACAATTTCTGCATTATCATATAAAGATAGATTTTGTTGTGGCGATATGATAGCGTGACAATGTGTATTGAATGAATGTGAGCAACTCTATGAATGGATGTAAATTTTGCTCTAACAAAACTATGCTCAAGATAGGCAGGTAAAGGTGCAAACAATGTTGCAAGAATCAGATTGAAGGAGACAAAAGAATAAAATACACCCTCAAAGAGGGTGTATTTCTTAGTAATGTTAAGATAATGAATACTCAAATAGTTGGATGCGCAATGCTGGAAAAGCTGTAGAAAGGGAGGTTGAGAGTAAATGATATCTACATATTCGGTGATGGCAAAATAATAGCACAGAGAATCAAGGATATGGTAATTTAAGCTGAGCTAGCATAGGCTGTAATATATAGCTAAATCGCCATAAAAGAGTTACATAGCTAACTTTGAAAATACTTTAGTATTGTTGGATTAAGGTAAAGTGAATAATTATATAATCATTTATACGGCTATAGGTGAGATTATTATATGCTATAGTAAATTAAGTTGAGATTTGAGTACAGATAAGTGATATTCAAAGGAAAATGCCAGCATGATACAGATTTTCGTAAGAAAGTTATAACATATGTAAATAGAGGTATAGTTAAGTCAGTATAAAACGTCATATAAAATAGGAGCTAAATAGTATAGTCACGAGATTTTTGCCCACAAAGCAATGTATCTAATTTGCACAGCAGCTAAAAAAGATTTGGCATTTTTAGCGTAACGACTGGCAA
>NZ_JARGYT010000045.1:0-9713 GCF_034470605.1 Candidatus Cyrtobacter comes | reverse complement strand
TTCGCTAAACTCAAAGAAAATCGACGCTTAGCATTACGATTTGAGAAATCCGATCTCTCTTTCCTTGCCTTTATAGCTTTAGCATCTATTAAATACAACCTTTGTTAACAGTGCCTAGGCACTTACCCAAAGCCTCGATGGCATTATGGCTGGAATTTATGTGCAATGCCGAAATATTACCATTAAAATTTATAAATTTCTGATCATTAAATATATTCGCTAGGTATGAACTTAATTCCTGTATAGTTTGAGTTTGTTCTTTTACAAATTCAAAAAAATTAGATTGATTCTCTGAAAACACCCTAATTATCATTCCAAGTTCTTCATCTTGAAGCTTTAATCTTCCCAGATCACGAATACCAATTATACCGGAATCTACGGCCCATAAGATAGTGCTCCTAATAGTAAAAAGATTCCTTGGGGAAAAATTCTCCATTAAATACTTAACGCTAAGAGTACCATTTCTAAACTCATCTACACATTTTTTACTCTTAGATAAGATAGTAATAATACCTGTAGCGCTAATATTAACAGTTCCATGCCTATGATGGACTCCCATTCCCTCGAGCTCTTGTTTAATTCTTGCAAGATCTGCGTCATTGAGATAGCCTGCCATTTTCAATATATATTAAGAGGAATAGATATTTTATTGTGCCATTTCTGTATCAATATAGACAATAGATATCATATATATAGTTATTTAAGTTAAATTAGCATAGCTAATACGCTGTAATACAAGAAGTATTATACCATCTCAAATAAACTAGGTATAAAATACTTGTATATCTCCAGATGAAATCATTCTTCTTTTAATTCATTTGATAATTGGCTTTTTTATGATTTCCTTGCGTATTAACCCCCTAAAATACCGATCAGCTCAAACCATTCTCTAGAAAATTTTGGCGATATACCATTCTTTACCAAATTTTTACTGTCACAATCATTGAAATACTCCCTCTAATATCTTTTAAGACAGAGTACCACAAGCCATTCGTTATTTAACAACGCCAATGGTGCTTGACCTAATTAATTTGGTGCCATATAATTCTCGATCTTTTAAAGGTTTTAGCTTCGTTTTATGTCTAGGAGATGTTTCATAAGTGGTAAGGAGGTTTTATTTGGTCATAATGTTTCTCATTCCAATAGAAAAACACAGAAAAAGTTTCGTCCTAACTTACAGAAAGTTTCGCTGATGAGTTTTGCATTAGGTTGCAAAGTCCAAGTTAGAATATCTACCGCCGCACTTAGAAGTATAGAACATAATGGTGGAATTGATTCTTATCTGATTTCTTCCCGTAACTCTACGCTTTCCAAAGAAGCTTTAGACTTTAAGAAAAGGATACTAAAGGTTATGTCTTCTTCTAATTCTGAAGCACCATCTTTAATATAGTATTTCCTTAATTTCAGGAACTATAGCATTTTGTCCAAGGGTTTGTTGATAGGTTGCCTTTTTGACAGCGATTCGCACCATGCACGTCAGGCCTTTTGTGAGCTTAGCGAATTGTATGACATTACAGATATTTCCGTTGATGGTGGGTTGTGCTTCGATGTGATACTAACTCTTGGTGGGGATGGTATGATGTTAAGAGCTCTTCATAAATTTATAGGCCTCAATATTCCAATTTTTGGTATGAATAGAGGGTCACTTGGATTCCTCCTTAACAAGTATAGTTCCGAAAATATGATAGAGAGGATTAGGAATTCTGTTCCTGTGGAATTACATCCCTTAGAAATGCAGGTGTTAACTGATGATGGTGAGCTCATTAAGGCCATTGCCGTTAATGAGGTATCAGTTTTAAGACAGCTCCACCAAGCTGCAAATTTAAGAATATACATAGATGGGAAGTTAAGATTAGGTAAGTTAGTATCAGATGGCATCTTAGTTTCAACGCCTGCTGGTAGTAGTGCTTATAACTACGCGGCAGGTGGTAATATAATACCATTATCTGCAAATGTAGTGGCCCTTACTCCAATAAGCCCATTTCGCCCAAGAAGTTGGCGCAGCGTACTTTTAAGTAATAAAAGTATAATCGAAATCGAGGTACTTGAGCATCAAAAACGACAGATAAGTGCCGTGGCAGATTTTACAGAAGTTAGAAATGCGGTAAAAGTAAAGATTTTTCAAAGAAACGATATAAAACTCACGATACTCTCAGATAGTAATGATAATTTAGAAGATAGGATGTTGCAGGAGCAATTTTATACTTAAGCTTTGGCAGTGTTCGCTATAGATCTATAGAATAAATTTGATTCTTATTAGAGAACATAAGAATGGTTAAGCGCAGCATTTCCTGACATTTTTACTAAATCTTTATATCTTGTAGCGATGGCTTTCCACCAAACTTAAATATTTTTGCTTTTAAAAGAATATTAAAGAGATTGACCTGATTCCCTTCCTAAACCAATCAAATTTACTATAAACTCAAAAATAGCTTTTATAATACGTAATATAGAATTGAGGCATTCTCCAGAAAATTCTACAGTATTAGCAATCTTAGTACCAAGAGATTCAAAAAAATCTACAATATTAGACACTACTATATCCAAGAAGCCATAATCTTTCCCAAACTTAGCTGAGCGTGGTGCAAAACGTATTTTCTTTCCTTCTTCTTCTAAGACATCGCTAATATTCGTTAATGCTGTACGTAAATCATTCATATGCTCCGGCATACTCCCCAATTCTGCTTTAACATTCTCTTGTAAAGTAGAGAATATTTCACGCATCTGTGCAAAGGTACAAGTATTATATCTATTATCACTTATATTACCACTTAGTTGATATCTGACTAGTGTATAATGTATTCCTAAACATATTTTTCTAACCCCTTCTAAATTGCAATTTTCTTGATCCTCTATATGTTTTTGAACTATACCAAGTAATTTCTTATAATTAGAATCTAATTTATTATTAACCTCATATGTCTTCATATTATCATCGAGAATTATTTTATACCCAAATAGCTCTGAGAGTATTTTCATATCATTAAAATGACCCAAAATGGCCCCTACTTCATTTAGCTTTTCTTTGAGCGTAATATCACAGTTATCTTTGATAAATTGCCTGAACTTTTGCGCTCCTTGCTTCGTTTCAGTATTTTGACTATCGGCAAGTTCATTAACCATCGCTATTACCTGATTAACTACATGTATCAATGGATCTTTTTCAATTAATGTCCGAAGAGCAGCGCAAAATTCATCCACATCATTAATAGCATCTCCCATTACCTTAAAATATTCTGAAATTGGTGATTGATACGACCTATTTATCAAGTCTTTATAATTACCACTATCATCTTCAACACTTGATTTTACAAACAGCTCTTTTGTTATCGTTCCCATCCCAACATAGGGAAATTTCATCTCAGAATTCTTATAATATCTAGACGTAAATCCTTTCATAATCTTATTAACCTTATCCTAATCACTGTCTGTAGAACATAATATTTCTGCATAAACACTCTTATATTCTGCAAACTCCTCATCCTCAAGCCTACTTAGCAACCCTTCTATAATCCATTTATTAAAATCTTTTAATAAGCTTAGATGAACTATAAGTACTGAATCAGCATCAAGATAATCAATGAATCGAACGCCAGTTTCCAGGTATACACGTTCAAGAGCGGCACCCAAATAATCTGTACAAATATCTCTACCAGCAATACTAATGCCATTTTTTATACTATGTGTAATTACACTATTAATACCATCTTTTTTAACCAATAGCACATTGTCATCAGACATTCTAGTAACATTAGGAAGAAAAAACCTCCTTAATGACGGCTTTTTTGGATTATCTTGTGTCATAACCTCCTCTGTTTCTTTCATAATTTTATAACTAACTAAAAATCAATATATTCTACGCACTTATGACGTGCATTTCTAGTATATTGGTTGAGTTATAATTTATATAGCTTATATATATAATATCTTATAGCGTACCCAGCATAGTTATGGACACTCCGAATGAAAATTCGCGATTAATCCAACAAGTTACTCATATACATGTATCTAAGCGCCTGTCTTGAAAGTATTATGAGAAAAATCTATAATACTTGAAATTCAATACGTGGAGCGTATGTATGCTAGTGATATAAGCTATAAAGAATGGCTAATCTTGGAGCCTTTTGTTACTCAAGGTAAAGCCCTCGTAAACATGATATATAAAATGTAATTAACGCAATTCTATGAGAAGCGGTTGCCAATGGCGATTATTACCTCAAGACTTTCCCACTTGGCATACAGTTTATGATTATTACTTACGTTAAGAACTGTAAGTGGCAAGAGATTCATGATACATTTGTCACACTTGTAAGGGAAAAAGCAGGTAAAATCCAACATCAACTAATTATCGATAGTCAATCTGTAAAGACAACACAAAAAGGGGGGCCAGAAGATATGATGCTGGCAAAAAAGTTAAGGGTAGGAAACGCCATATAACGACAGATACTCTTGGTTTTGTACTATCATGTGAAGTGCATGGAGCAAACGTCCAAGATCGTAGATCGTGATGGTGCAAAAAATGTACTCGCAAAAGCCAAGGCAAAATATCCTGTTAAATTTTTTGCAGATGGTGGTTTGCTGGAGCATTACAAAATTGGTGTTTTTTAACTTTAGGCACTTTACTGGCAATTGCTCGTAAAATTGTTGATCAAGTAGGTTTTAAAGTAATTCCTAAACGCTGGATAGTTGAACATACCTTTGGTTGGTTTAATAATTTTAGGCTAATGAGTAAGGACTATGAACATAACCACAAAACCTCTGAACATATTCTCTATATCAATATGATTATGCTCAATAGATTAGCTGAACCATAATACTTTCAAGACAGGCTCTAAGGCTGCAAAAGCTATACCAAGCCTATATAGATTTCGGAGGATTTATGAAATTAGCAGAGCTGTGCAAATATAATCATTGAACCGGTTATACCATATATGACTATATACATCTTACATTAATAGCACACTGTAAAATAAGATATTTAGAGCGGCTATTAATGTGTGTTAAATATCTTACATCTTAACATAAGAGCCAGGTGCTTCACCAAGTCCCGCATCAACTACGCCCTTTGCTTCTATATTCTTACCTAGCTTTGTAGATAGCCAAGATGACCAATCAAGCCACCACGAACCCTCGTGCTTATTGGAATTTTCATCTAAATCTGATTCAAGTATAGAATACCAATATTTATTGCGATCAGGATGGTTTATTATACCTGCTATGTGTCCAGACCCACCAAGAACCAGCCTTCTTTCACCATTAAAGAGGGGGGCAGCCTTAAATACTGATTTCCAAGGGCAAATATGATCTTCCTTAGCTGCAAAGATATATACCGGTATCTTTATATCATTAAAATCTATACCCTTACCATTAATAGAAAGTCCGTTTGGCTTTGAAAGAAGGTTTTTCATGTACATATTTCTTAGGCAATATGAGTGCATTTTAGCAGGGATCCTGATGTTATCATTATTCCAAAATAATAAATCAAGTTTTGATGGCTGATTGCCCATTAAGTAGTTATTTACAAAGTACTCCCACATCATATCATTAGGTCTTAGTAAACTAAACACTGATGCGATATAGCTTCCATCAAAATACCCATCTCTTTCCATAATTTTTTCTATAAAAGAGACTTGGTTCTCATTTATAAAAATTGCGATACGCCCCACTTCTTCAAAATCTAATAAAGAGCATAAGAAAGTTGCAGAGCTTACGCTTTTATCTTTTATTTTTGCTAGATATGAAAGTGTAGCAGATAGTAATGTACCGCCCATACAATACCCAACGCAGCTGACAGTGGTTGAAGATGCAATTTTCTTTACTGCATTTATTGCAGCAATAGCCCCTTTAATCATGTAATCCTCAAAGCCAGTATTTTTATAAGTAGCATCTGGGTTTATCCACGAGATAACAAAAACCCTATATCCTTTTTGAGTTAACCACCTAACCATAGAGTTTTTTTCTTGAAGATCTAAAATATAAAATTTATTTATCCATGCTGGTATAAAAAGTATCGGTATTTCTTTTACCTCATCTGTCGCAGGTTCGTACTGGATAATTTGCAATAATTCGTTTTGAAAGACAACTTTACCTTTTGTGATAGCAAGATTTACGCCAACTTCAAATAAATCGTCTTGAACAGTAGATATAGTGAATAATTTTTTAGATAATGATTTTTTTGCATCTTGTAGAAAATTTTCGGCACCATCGAGTATATTTTGACCGTTCGAAGAGATAGTTAACTCTGCAATCTTATAATAAAGAGAAGCAAGTTTTTCCGGAGAAGTAAGATCAATAATCACTTTATTATAAAATTCCAGTGCCCCACTAAGATCTGCGCTATGTGAATTGCTTGTGCAAAAATTTTTATAATATTCTAAATTTTTTTCTGTGATTTTAGCAAAGTTACTAAATAGATCTGGCCCTTGAAAGAATGCGCTTATAAAACCTGTATAGCCACTTTGTAGCTGATTATATAATGAGAGGTTGTTTTTCATAAATTCCCCAAATGATATAGACCAGAGGTAAGAGAATACCCTATGTTCCTTGTCTATTTGCGCGGCTAGACTTAGAGCTTCGCTATATTTCTCTATTGCCTTTGTTATATTAGTGCTAAGGGTGCTACATGGTATCATGACTCTAAATTAAAATATTCAAAATTACTTAAAATTAAACTGTATCTTATTATCAATCGTGAATACAAGCTCTGTATTAAACAATTGGCATTGTTCATTCTAGACACATAAAATTCATGCTTCTTATATTCTCTTGGTATAATTTTACCGCTTTTAGTTTGTCTTTATAACTGTATCTTCAATTTAAATACCTTTAAAAGCCTATACCATCCTTCACGCCCTTATATGAATTACATTTTCTTGCATATTACCAATATTTCGCACTATTGCGCTATCTACTAATGATAGAAAGCGCTCTTTAAAGATCTATGCTTGCCAAAATCTCAAATATTGATTTAACAACAGCAGTTATTTAGCCAAACTAATTTTTAGTGTTGTATTTATGATTCCCCACCTTACTCAATCTATTTTCTATAAGTGGCCTAAAATTTTTTATAAGACCTTGTACCGGCCATGCTGCAGCATCCCCAAGCGCACATATGGTATGCCCTTCCATTTGTTTAGTTATTTCAAGTAATTTATCAATTTCATTGAGTTTTCCTTTTCCCTTTACAAATCTTGTCATTATATCATATATCCACCCTGTACCCTCCCTACACGGCGTACACTGACCGCATGATTCATGCATATAAAAATGTGATAATCTTGCTATTGCCTCTATTATATCTGTGCTCTTATTCATAACTATAATACCTCCAGTTCCTAATCCTGAACCCACTTCTCTCAATGAATCAAAATCCATAAGAACATCATTGCACACCTCCTTTGTTATCATTGGAACAGAGGAACCACCAGGTATTACGGCAAGTAAATTATCCCACCCACCAATAACACCGCCAGCATACTTTTCTATCAGCTCCTTGAGTGGTATTGACATTTCTTCCTCTACATTACATGGGTTATTAACATGCCCGGATATGCAGAATAACTTTGTACCACTATTATTTGCTCTACCCATAGAAGAAAACCATTCGTGCCCCCTTCTCATTATTGTAGGTACTGCTGCAATAGTTTCAACATTATTCACGGTTGTAGGATAGCCAAAAAGGCCAACAGCAGCTGGAAATGCTGGTGGTTTTAGTCTCGGCATACCCTTTCTCCCTTCTAGGCTATTTAGAAGCGCGGTTTCTTCCCCGCAAATGTATGCACCTGCACCCTTATGGATATAAAGATCAAAATCTCTTCCTGAATTGCAATGATTTTTGCCTAATAACCCGTTGCTATAAGCCTCATCTATAGCACTTTGTAAGATTAAGGCCTCAGCGTGAAACTCACCTCTTATATATATATATGCGGCTCTTGCTCTTATGGCATGAGAAGCAATAACAGCTCCTTCTATCATTTTATGCGGCTCTCTCCTTATTATATCCCTATCTTTGCATGTACCTGGCTCGCTCTCATCTGCATTTATTACAAGATATGACGGTAATTTCGAGTTTTTAGGCATAAATGACCATTTCACCCCAGTTGAAAAACCAGCGCCACCTCTTCCTCTTAATCCAGACTTTTTTATCTCTTCTATAATGCTATCTGGGTCTTGTTGTAAAAATTTTGCAATACAAGACCAATCACTCCTTTTCATAGCGGATTCTAGATCTGCACCAAGCCCACCATCTAGATTTTGGAACACTTTATTTGATTCATCAATCATAAAAGAAGCAGTTGTAAATACATACTAATACAAATAGAGTATTTATATACCTTTGGCAAAAGGTATAATTAATAATAAGTATGGTAAAATTTACCTCATAGATTAATATAGCTTATTCAGGCTATTCTGCTTGAGTTTTGGTGTAAAATCTGATAATTCCCTGCGTATATATCTGGAGTATAATCATGATAATTCTTGAGGGGCGATGTGTATAAATTTGGTATGACTTCTGTTTTTAGAGCGATATTATTCTATGCAGTTTTGTTTATATTGCCACATACCTGTGTTGCATTTGAGGAAGAGTATAGTGATGAGAAGGATTTTTTGATAAATTTTTCATTAGGGGCGGCAACAAACTTTGGTTTTCGCTCTTTTTTTGAAGCCCAGAAGAGTGTTGGCCTAGAAGATCCATTAGAATACAGACAAGAATTATATTTTAAAAAATATGCACTTGGGGAGTGTGTGTCACTACTAATCTCATATAATAAATGGGATAATGTATATTTTGGTGGCAAGCTCTCGTATTTGCATAATGCATCTTGTGAAGTGATAACTAAGTCAATTGATACTTATTATAATATTAAGCTACAAGCTATTAGTGCAACGCTTCAGGCCATATATAAGGCAGAAATACCTGAAGACAAAAAGATTGGTGGGATCTTTGAAGGCGGTATAGGTATGTCTTTTTCAAGGGTTAAAAATAGTGAGAATGTACTATATGCTACCAATGAGATTACAGGTGATGATGTGCTGCTTTTTAAGAACGAGGATCCTTCATACATGGTGGGAATATGTGCGAACTTTGGTTTTGGATTAATGTACCATGTATATTTAGATGTACTATCTGTTGGTCTAAAATATGAATTTGATTATTTAAATATAAAAAGAGAGGCGTTTAGAAAATTTGATAGTTCTTTTAAAGGTGAATTTGTTACCCCATTTATTCATAAAATTAGCTTGGGCATTTATTTATCCTTTTAAAATGGAAGGTTCAAAGATAGATAACTTGTTTTAGAATAGAAGGTGATAAGCGAAGAAGGTTTTACTTCATCATAGCAATAATCGTATCTCTAGCTTGCTTTGCCAACCATATCAAAACTCATTAATTCCAAATTATAAATTCCAGCAATCAAATTGAATCTTAACCAAAATCTTTTTCTTCTGATTATGCTGGCTATAATTTTAAATCGTTCTAGCGATACTGAATGACATGTAATCTTATACAATTTTCGAGAGTTTTCACCTAAAGATAGATAATAATGTATCCCTGATAATGCTGAAAAATCTCCGGTGTTGTAAGAGCGCACCAGAGCTTTATAGTAACCATTTCCTCTTCTTTGGATACAATTTTTGTGCGGCGGGTCATGCCTTGTGTTGCTGTTATTATGCTCAATGCATACGGTTCCTGATTTGCCGATAACATGGCGATT
>NZ_JARGYT010000044.1:0-9737 GCF_034470605.1 Candidatus Cyrtobacter comes | reverse complement strand
AATCGACGCTTAGCATTACGATTTGAGAAATCCGATCTCTCTTTCCTTGCCTTTATAGCTTTAGCATCTATTAAATACAACCTTTGTTAACAGTGCCTACAACCATTATCAAACTTAGCCATAGGCTCCGCATTAGCTATTATTTTAGTTAAAAGGGGTAGTATATCGTCTGCACAGATAGTGCTTATTGGTTCATTATGGTTAAATTACATATACGGTTGTGTGATATATGTAGCTAGCCTTATTTTTGGAAATAAAAGATGGAGCGCCTATTTTTATCTGATATTTATATATATTTTAGGGCTCATCAATATACATTATCTAATTAAGTGATAATTATAAAGTTAGTATGAGATAGCATGCCATCCCTCACTAACTTTATAATGCGATATCTCAAGATATTAAGCAAATCACTTATTTAATCCCCTTTCTGATATAGCCTTTAAAAGAAGCCTATAACCTGAGTAATCTTCGTGAAACAAGAATCTTGCAACCCTTGTTATTGTTGCAATACTTACTTTTGTTTCTTCATGTATCTGTCTATATGACATATCACCTTTGTACAGCAATTGTGCAACTAACCACCTTTCACGCATAGAACGTATTTCAGAAGGTGTGCACAAATCCCTAAAAAATGCGGCACAATCTTCTTGCGTTTTGAGAGTTAGAATCGCTGAATACAAATCTTTCTCTTTCTCTAACAATGATGACATATTGTTTAAATATTATACAAAAATTTTACGAGCACACTGCTCAAGCATAGCTACTTCAAAAGTATCGAAATAACATACGCTTCTGTTGGCCTAATGTAGCACTAATACCACGACTTGCATAGTAAAAAAACGAAAATATCTCAAAAAACAAATAGATATCTGTGTTAAATATATAATTAATCCGCAATGCACTTATAAGTAGCAAATTTTTAGTGATGTTATCATCTCATCAATCTATTCATTTTTACATATAAAGAGGTATTTTCTAGCCCTAGTAAGAGCTACATATAAAAGACGCGTAGATTCTAGAGAATCTGTATATTTTAATGACTCGAGCTCAAGATTAATTTTATCTATAGAGCGGAGATTTTTTAAATGGATTAATTTATAATAATTAACCCAAATAGATTTGGGTTGTACAATCTTTGTTATATCGCAAAAATCAGCTAGTATAACAGCATCTGATTCCATTCCTTTTGAGGCATGTATCGTCATGATTTTTACCGCGCTTTCGCGCAATATTTCATCTTTATATATAGATTCTAAATCATAAAACCACCTAATAAATGATGCTATACCAGCCCTCCCTAACTTCTCAAAATCTCTAGCTATGTTTAAAAAAGCAAGCAGCAGCTTCTTTTCAAATAAATCCAATCTTGACTGCGCTTTAAGTAAAAGAAAAATTAAAATATCATAGACGGATTTATTCTCTGCATACTTAATAAGTGCATTTAATTCACTTATTAATGCCTTGTTATATTTTTCGAGATTATTAAAAAAACCCTTTGTATATATTTCGAATATTGATTCCTCGGATAAATCAAAAATTTTTGATTTAAGCATGGACATCAAACTTAATTCATCATGTGGCTTTATAATAAACTTCAAGGTAGCAACAAAGCCTTTTATTATCAAATAATCTTCTAGCTTATTTGATCCATATAAAAAAATAGGGATATTGTCTGATATAAAAAGATTTATAATTTTTTGTTGTAATATGCTTCTTTTTCTAAATAAAATCATTATTTCTTCTGCGGAGACATGATCTTTCATGATCATTTCTTTGACTTTTTCTAGTATTATATATGCAATTTGATCATTTTTATCCCGATACTCAACCAATCCGGGAATGAGCCATGAATCCGTATCTAGCTTTTTATAACCGATACTAACTTCTTCTATTTTACCACTAAAATCCTTATTTGAGGCCTTTTGTTCCTCGTAATTACACCCTATGAGCCCCGAAGATATATAAGTATTTGTAAAGTCTAAAATCTCTTGAGCGCTTCTATATGAGCAATTTAGGTTAATTTCCACCCATTTTTTCCTAGAGTGGATAGTAGCATTTTTATAGTAAAAATAGGCATTTTTGAATATTTCAGGCTCGGCACCCTGAAACCCAAATATAGATTGTTTATAATCTCCAATTATAAATACCGTACGCTCAGTTTGCCTCGCACTATCTCCAGAAAAAAACTCCTCTGTTATACTTTTGATTATCGACCATTGAATGGTATTAAGGTCCTGTGCCTCATCTATCAACACATGGTCTACCTCTTGATCTATGATCATACGTACCCATGCACTAATCTCGCTTTGCGTCAAAAGTTCATAAGCATCATTCAGTATATCAGCATAACTTATAAATCCTTCTGCAATCTTCTGATTTTCATATAATTTTAGCGCTTTGAGACCAAGATATGATAGCCTTAGATTTACCAAGCCAGCCTCAAGCGCATTAATATGCGCGAAATATTTTAGTACCTCCTCCTTATGCTCATTTATTATACTAGATTCATCAGGATATAAATTGACAGTAGCACTTTTTAGAAAATTCTTTCTTGGTTCACCTGATTTTGTCAAAAAGATTTTTGCATATTTTGCAAAGGATTTTTTAAAGCCCCCATTTTGCAAATATCTTAGCGCCTCCGAAATATGACCTCCTTCACATTTGGCCACTATATTATATGCATCTATTATGTCATTTACTCTAATATTTTTGTAAAAATCAGTTAATAGTTGTCTTTTTTTAAGTAGTTTAATACCAAACATCTTCTCTAGTTCGCACTTATGCTCCTCAAAAGAAGAGTTAAGTATAGGTGTTATAAGATCGGAATGCTCAACAAGATCTTTCACATATAAAAAAAACTCTTCGTCTTTAATATATGATTGATGCGATATAATTTTATATATAGAGCATATAATGATTCTTTTTTGCTCTGCATTATTTATGATCTTTTTGAAATTTTTTTCTGAAAAGCGCGTTAGCAAATCAAGGCAAAATGAATGCAATGTTCCTATCTTTAAATTTGGCGCAAGTAAGAAATTAGTATAAAGTCTCCTAGCATTATCTATTTCCCAATCTTGAGGCTCTCTACCAAAGATAGAAAATAGCTCACTTATTAATTGTTCATAACTACATTGAAAAAAGAGGTGCATTTTATTTATTAACCTCTTTTTAACCTCTAAAGCGGCGGATTGTGTAAAAGTAATGCACAAGATATTTTTTAATGGCGATTTGCCCAATATTAAGATCCGTACTAATCTATCTATTAAGATTTTAGTTTTACCAGTACCAGCAGAGGCACTTACATATACACATGCGTGCGGATCTGAAGCCCTTATTTGTTCTTTATTTATATTCATAAAGCCATAATTAAGAGGCCTTATTCATCATTATTGATTTCACTTTTTATTTTTTCTATTCTGAGCTTGGCATTTTCAACTTTTTGCATGCATATTTTATAAAGCTTCATGCCTTCCTCATATAGACAAACCGTATCCTCAAGCGCTATATCTTCTGACTCAAGTTTAGAAACTATAGAATCAAGGCTTTCCATGGCGGACTCAAAGCTAACTTCATGTTGCTCTGACTTGATTTTATTTTTAGTTTTTGTCATAATGGTTCATGTCAGGTGGTTTTTGTGTATATGGTAGCTAAAATATATATAGCCGCAAGAAGTGCTATGCAATCTGCTCAGAAAAAAAACTGGATACTTGAATACACACAATCTAAGCCTTTTTATATAGATCCTACAATGGGCTGGGCGGGGAGCTCAGACGTCCAACAGCATATAAGGTTGGACATTTAAATCAAAAGAGGAGGCTCTTGCGTATGCCAAATCTAATAACATAGAATATGTGATAGAGGATGTTATACCAGCAACTATTACAGCAAGAAAATCATATGTTGATAATTTTAAACCCTTAGTAACTTCTAACTAGGGTTTTGCGAAACTCCCAAAACCACCTTGGTACGCCTTCACGAATTATATTTTTAAAAATTATCCCCTAAAAATAGGGGAGCCAAATGGTGGTATATGTCAAAATGATCATTATTATTTTCACTATCTTTTAATGCTTTTTGCGCCTTTAGTTTACTTGATCTATGTTCACTTGACTTATGATCCTCATCATACAACATTAGTTCATGCATTTTTGTCCAAACGTCTGAAACAATATAACCATGCAAAGTTAGTTGAGGTGAGTTACATACCGGCATCTTTGTATGATCTCTAGTTGGTATCTTTCCTATTCCTACGCAGACATTATCCCCCAACACTTTCTCAGCTTCCGATATCACTGGTAGATTATCATCTGGATTACCATATGCCATACCTTCTTTAAATACGCTGTAACGCATTCTATAAAAATCTCCATTGATACCAAAATCTATTGCGCCATTACCGTATTTATTACAGTCAATATAATTGTAATATTGACTACAAGATACATCCCCACTACCGCATGCAAAAAATACATCATTCCACATCTTGGATAAATTAAGAGCTAAGTGAGCATGAGAAGCAGAGCAATCATGAAGTTTGCCGATTGGAACTAGCCCATTTAGATCTACGTGAGACTTAGAAACAACAAATTCATCTCTAAAAATAGTACACTTAACAATAGTGCTAGAAGAAAGAGGGTTATTTACCGCACGACAACCATCAAGAAAACCAAACTGAAAACTACTAAATTCACTCTCGTTTAAGAAACTTTTAACAGCAGGGTGCATTATGTAATCAAAATTACCCAAATACTGTAAATCTTTTATTGCGATAACATTTGGCATATCTCTACGAATTTATTAAAGGGCGAGTAGCCGCATACTATTATGATACCCCATTTCAATAAATGATTTCAAGATTTTAAATACAAGAATAGCAAAAAGTAGCCTTATCTGCCAAGTAGAGGGTATTATACTTGATTACAGTATATTAAGCTGTTATATTATCGCGACGCGGCGACGCTCTAGTACAGTTAATAATGTATATTGGTATTTTAAAGATCTGTTGCGTGTTTGTTGTATATGTATTATTTGGTATATGAAAGAGCTCACAGGGCAGAATAAATATAGCTCTTCTGATTCATTCTGATGAATCAGATATAAACACTAATGTAAGAGAAGGAAGGAGAGGTAAGGGTTAGTGCTGAGGTACAAAAGTATCGGAAATGGCTCTCTATTATTGGTAAATCAGATTTTCTGAATACGGATGCAAAAGCGGGAGAATTTCATGATACGTTGATAGATAATAAGGTTTTTAATAGTCCATCAGGCGATCACTGCGAGCTTTATAAGCTTATGGTGACAAATCAAGACTATTGTGGTACAATAAAACTTGAACAATTCATTGAGATAGATAGGACATTTAAATTGAAATCTGGATCTTATAAAATCTCGCTGGCAGAATTTATGCAAAAGAATAAGGTTTTTTTAGTAAGAACGAAGAGGTCAATTTATTTTTTAGCCTATCTAATAGCCTAGGATTGACCGGTATCGAGAGCATTAAAAACACGCTAATGTTTGTATCATCGCACAAAGAATTTTTAACTAATACACTAAAAGCTAACTTACTATTTGATGTATATAAAGAGTTAAAATTCACTACTATTGATGAGGCTAAAAAGCTTGCTGAAGCCATTAATCCTAACCCTTTGGAATAATGTAGTAGCAAAAGCACTGCGTGATGCATGGGATGGGGCTGAAAAAGAGACCAGGTCTAGTGTTCGAAAATTTATTAGTTTTATGATTAGTAATCCAAATCATTGGAGTGCTAAAGCAAAAGTTATCCAATTGCTTAAGGTGTACCATGCTCTCAAATTAGACGCAAAAGAATTAGTTGAAATTATGGAAGAATATCAAGAGTTTTGGAATGATGAAAGAAAAGTTGATCAGTTACTTGAATTGGGAAGGCATTATGATTTAACTTATAACGGTATTAATGATAAGACTATATCCCGGATTGTTAAATCTATGGAAACCAAATCTCAAATTTTGGATAATAATCAAAAAATCAATATATTATTAGAGCTTAATGCGGGCAAAAAAGCTGATGGAAAGTATGCCGCACTTATTCTTGAATCTATGGCTGAGTATCCAATAATTTGGGCTAATGAAATTAATACAATACTTAAAGTTGCGGTAAGTTCTCACATAAGTGACACGGATATTGCGAAACTTGTAATATCTATGCATGAGTATCCAGGGATTTGGGATCGTGAAAAAGACATTATATATGAAAAGATAGTGCTATTGCGCGATATTATTACCTCCATTAAAAGTCCATTAAAAGTCCATTAAAATCTGATTCAGAATTATATTCTCACGAGTCATATAAATTTATCATTAATGATAAATTCTCGCCCCAGATGCCACTTGACAAATTTCAGTGGGTTTTAGATATTTTTAATAATTATAGAGATTCCAAGACCTATAGTGGATCAGATGATGTGAAGACGCTATATAAAGTTGTTTTCTCGCCTAGCTTTGTAAAAGCTGTGCATGAAACAGATATGAGTGCGCTGAAGAAGATAGGGTGATTTGCATGGTGGTTTCTTTATAAAAGGTGAGTTATCTATAGATAATCTGCATGGATACATAGATCTAGTTAATTGGTTTAATAAGAATAATGATCATGGCGGTGCACAAGATCTTATTTCTATAATTAACCACATAAAAAATAAGGTTGAGGCTGAGGAGGCTAAAAAGCAGGCTGAGAATTTAAACAAGAACGTAAATGCTGTTAGTTGTGATGAAGAAAATAGTGATGAGGAAAGTAGTGATGAGGAAAGTAATGATGATCGTATTGCGAGGGAGGAAAATAGTGATGAGGAAAGTAGTGATGAGGAAAGTAGTGATGAGGAAAGTAGTGATGATCTTATTGCGATGGAGGAAATGGAGTCGTATGAGCTGATGAATGCAAAAGTGCGTAGTGAGAATGATATACTTAATAAGGTGCAAATTAAGGATTCACTGTTTTCCATGATAATGGATAATATGTACTATGTAAAAGGTGATCTGGATGCTATAAAAAAGTTTAGCGCTGAACCAAAGCGTTGTAATCAGGTAGCCGCTTATTCTATAAGGAATATAATGTACTGGTCCTATATGCATGGGACAGCTGAAGCTATAAAGCAGGGTAAAACTAATGGATTGGGTAATTTGGTATATGTTTCCTTTTTATCATTATGACAATCCTAACGAAAGTATGAAGTGGCTGATGACTGGATTTAAAGGTTTGGGAATATGTAATGAGGTAACTCTGGGTGGTGAACTCGTGGACACTAACATTATGGACGCATATAAAATGTATTTGTTTGCGTTCTTGGGGTATGACGAATTGATAAATATCAGAAAGACATTTCCTCCATACTCGAAGGATAAAATACATAACGATCCAATAGATGAGTTTCTTAAATTAGAGGATGAGCGGCTTAATATTCTAGAGGATGAGCTTGGAGAGGGAGGGCTGGGGCGTCCTTCCAATATATTTTATCTTGTCACCGGTGTTTCAGCTATACACACAACAACAGATTGGTTAAAGGTATATAAAGATTATAAGGATCATGAAAATGTCTCAAAATTTCATCTAAGATCTCATCTATTGAATGCTGGCGTCAGCTCTACACATACGGTACTTTTGATTACTGGGCATAGCTTACCACAATTGCCTGCTATAAAAACAATTGTCCAGGTATATAATAAAGATTATGCAGGAGCTATTACAACATCACTGTTTACAGTAGGGTTTTATGTGGTAAATTTTATGTTATCTAAACATGCATCACCTGAAGCAGCAGCTAATACAAGTAAGATGTTTGTTGCAGCTTCTGGAATACATGGGATATATGAGCTTGGTAACCTTGTATATAACTTATTTATTGTAGGTAATCCAAATGAGGTTATGAATGATAAGACATATGCATGCCCAGATTATATTCCAAATGGTACAATGGGCTTTAAACCTGTATGCTGGACTTTTATAGGAAATTTGAATGAAACAAAAACAAGTTTAATATTTCAATTGGAACCATTTGAGGTTTTTAATGAAACAGTTGAGATGTAGCGCTTAACATGTTACTGAAATTGTCTAAGGTAATTTGGGTTGATGGAGTGGGCTTGGCGATGTACTTTTATATTAAAGTACCAAATGGCTTTATTACAGTCTATAGCTTTTAGAACATTCAAAGTTTATTAATAAAATTAATAAATATACTAATCTAGTAACGAGGCGCTTAAAATATCATTAAGCACCTCGTTACCTTAGTTTCTTTTGCATATAGCCATTTTATTTGAGGTGGCATACTTAGTAATACTTCTTGTATTACAGCTTATTAGCTATGCTAATTTAACTTAAATAATTGTAACAAGCTTTTGTATATAATATTCTACATTAAATTTGTAGATGTCATTACCTCTTATACCCGGATTGTTCTTGCCCACCCCTTTCACCATTTAGTCTCTCTACATGACTTTTATCATGGTGTTCGGCAGATTTTGGACTTACCTTACTTACCCATTGGTTTGCGACTTGAGGTGCAGTATGCTTAGAAAGATTCTCTTTAATATCATTTTCGTTTTTTCGAATTTTCAATTCCCTGCTTAGTCTCTAACTTAATACCTACTTTCATCTCAAGTGAATCTGCAAGATTCGAGATCTGACCCATTAAAGTTTCAAGCTGCTCTTGTGGTGAGCTCTTTATGTTTTCTACTTTTTCACCATCTTTCTTTGCAACCTCATCTTTCCCACTGAACATTTCTTTTATTGCTCCATATATATGCTGTATAGCGCTTATTACCCCCTCTTTTTCAAGCTTTTCTACACCTTCTGCTAGCCCTTTGAGCAATCTAAATGTTTTATATAATGAGCTAAAATCTTTATGATCATCAAGCTTATTTTCCTTATCAGTTAACCCATCTGCAATAGTTTTAACAACGCCAATAAGTTGCGCAAGTGATTCCTTCAATATAGATTTTGCAAAATCTATAGTAGGACTTTTTATACCAAGAAAAGCTTGAACCATATCAAATATTTGCCCAAGACTCTCTCTGGCATTATCTACTATACCTTTTTTATTGGATTGATCTTGCCGATCAGTGGCATTTAAATCATTTTCAGTATCTTTCATAAGAATTACATTTAATAATCATGTATAAACAGAAGCATATGAATCCATATATTTCAATGTATTTAAGTAAAATCGAAATATTTACCCAGTCTATTTTTATGGATTGGTAATAATGAACGATACCAAATTATGACAACTTATTAGTTTAGTGCAGGCTGTATTGTCATAAAAAGATAGATTTTGTTACGTGATAGCGCGACAATGTGTGTTGAATGAATGTGATATGTGTAAATTTTGCTCTAATAAAACTATGATCAAGATAGGCAAGCAAATGTGAAGAATCAGATTGAACATAAAATACACTCTCAAAGAGGGATGCATCAATGTATATTAACAATGTTTGAGCTATGATAATGAATATTCAGATAATATACATCTGGAAAAGCTGTATAAAAGGAAGTTAAGAGCAAATGATATATACCTATTTTAGAGAGCTATATACAATACAGCCAAATCGCCATAAAAAAGTGACATAGCTAACTTTGAAAATAGCTTAGCTATCATTGAGTTAAGTGAGGTATGTCACGTTAAGTGTGTAAGTTGAATTTTAAGCCCTACATCTGTCAGGGAACAAGATGTGGAACTGATTGAGAGCTAAGGCCCAATCTCTGATCG
>NZ_JARGYT010000043.1:0-9805 GCF_034470605.1 Candidatus Cyrtobacter comes | reverse complement strand
GGAAACAACCTTTTATCCATCTAAATACCATATTTATCGCCTCCAATATAATATTGCATCTTTTCCATTATTTGGCAAAACCTTTGTTAACAGTGCCTATTTTATCATGTACAAGTCCGAATATACCCAAACCTTCGGGTATGACTACTAGAGGTGCGGTTACAAAAACTCCAGCCATGATTCCTATACCACTCATACGTTCATGTGACTTAAAATCATCATTATATTCCTTCATAGTAGTGCAGTTATGAGGCTCAGATCTAGTAACAAATAAATCCACAATATTTTCAATAGATGTTGTTGACACTTTAGTGAGCTCATTGGTTGCCATAGTACGTGGCATAGAAACAACAGCAGACACTGCGCTAGTTAATACGAAGAAAAAAGTACCTAATGCTGTACCAACCATCTCATTTGCAATATTATCACCATCATTATGTAAAATAGCATTTAAAGCAGTGAATAGCCTTGCACCATAAACACCACCGATCGCAGCATAATATGCAATATACCCACCTGCTTGAACGCCGAATACAAAGTCTCCCACTGTTGACTTTCCGCATGTTTGATTGAAATATGTATCATTCATATATAAAATAAAAACTTATGATATTGTATTATTATAATGTTATAATACAATATCAAGAGCTGCGATCTCAAATACAGGATTTGTGATTTAATAAAGGATTATTTGCCAAGAAGAAAAACGATTTGATGATCGATATACATTGTAGATTTGGAAGCTGAAATAAACCTTACTTTAGCTGCGCTTTAGCTATATATATATATAGCTAAAGCGGTATAAAATGATTACATAAACAGTAATTTTGTTAAACTTAACCCAATGATAACTAACCTATTTTCAAAATTAATCATGTGCCATTTTTATGACGGTTTAGCTATAGAATAACTTATAATAAAATTTATAGAGAGAGAGGCCTTTGTTTGGTGTCTTAAATTCTACCTTTTCTTGTCAATTATCTGCTATAGTAATTCTTCGAATATCGTCTCACTTTATCGGATATTAGCACTATTCTCTTACTAGATAGATCATTTAGGGTTTTGTATAATCCTCTTCCACGAGATCCAATCTCTCATTCCAAGGTCTTTTTCAAAACTTAATAAATCAGCGGATGCTTTTTTGCAGGTTTGTGTATCTGGTACCACAATGCTTTTTCCCATACTTAATGTTGCTATCTGTGCGGCGCATGCCTTTTCCAAATGGTATGCATAGAATAGTGCCTCATGTAAGCTTTTTGCACAAATTAAACATCCATGATTTCTCATCAACATTACATTATTTTTTCCAAGATCTTGAGCCAATCTTTCACCATAATGTTCGGCAAGGGCTAGGGAGTCGTATTTATGATATGATATTCTATCATAAAAATGTAGAGCCCATTGATTAATTGGGAGTAAACCTTCCTCTATAGAGGATACGGCGGTGATATTAGTGGTGTGAAGATGAAAAATGGCATTTATATCGCCTCTGGCCTTGTATATAGATCCGTGTATAACGTATCCGGTTTTATTATATTGGTATTCCTGACCATCTATTACCTCGCCTTCTAAGGAAACACTTAGTAGATTTTCCTCAGTTACCTCATCAAACCGTAGTCCAAATGGTTGTATATAAAACCCTTCAATTGATTGGCATCTTGTAGAAAGGTGTGTATATGTATGATCATCCATACCAAGATAGGCTAACACCTTATACGCAATAGCTAAATCTTTCTTCATCTTAAGATATGAAAACAAAGCAGGAGTGAGAGGAATCGAACCCCCAACCCCCGGTTTTGGAGACCGGTGCTCTGCCAATTGAGCTACACTCCTTCAAAGACCAGAAATTGATACATCAATCAGTTGGGTTATTCAATACCTAAATTATCTAAAGTTTAGGAAATCTTCAAGCCACCGTGCCTGTCTTGCTCCATGTCATTAGATACTTTACTTGCCCACATCTTACTAGGTTTTTCTATATTATTTATAATAATCTCGGCTGCTTCCCTCATATCTATACATAACTCCTTATTTATTACAGTAAGGATAGTATATTTAATATTTTTAATAAATTCATATATCCTTTGTGTGATCTCTGTTATGGAGTGAATTATAGTATCGCGCTCAATCTTTGTGTCTGGCCTATTTATTTCTATAAGATTAAGCTGTTTAACTTTATGTATGGTTTTATCTACAATACTCTCTATATCATTTATTATATTACTCTTTATATCTCGATTTAGCTCTATTTTATCATGTGGAAATTGTTTATTATGCTCTTCTAAAAATGCGTCGAGCAATTCTTTACACATTTCGCTACTACTGATATCCATAGATTTAAAGAGAGATGCATTAAACTTTCTGGCCATTCCTGATACTATAACACATAAATCTTTTTCCGGTCGCTTAAAGAATTTTTTTTGCATGTCTGAATTTGGTACACGCTCCACACAGCCAGCCCGCTTAAGTGAATCAATTAACTGATCGGGCATCATCAGATCCAACTGCTTCGTATCGGTAAACGGGATTGTGATTGCATTCTTACCACTCTTTAATTCAAATTCACTGCATAATTTAATATTAGTTTGAATCAGGCAAGATAATACAATTTTAGCAGTGAATTCAGAACAAATCATTTGGTCTGGTAGTTCACCATCTATACCAAAGAATCCCTTATGTATATCTTTAAACTTCTTTTGAATTTTTGTAGATGGTTTGTGAAATACAGAATCTCTATTTAAGGCATCTTTAGATAATCGATTGTTTTTTAACGAATAGCTGTTCATGCCAGCCTCTTTTCTTTTTGTATCGCTATTTTTAGTATACTCAAAACTATCTTTATCTATTTCATCATAACTTTCTTTATAGATTTGATTCACTTTTTCATTTAAGTCATCATCACTAAATGTTTTTTGTGCTTTTTTTAATATCTCTTTATTGAGCAATTTCTCTATATCAATTCTAAATATATCTGAAAAAATAATCTTCTTTGATACAAATTCATCTTCTCTATAGTTTCCAAGTATATGCGATAATTTTTTCTCTTTGTTTAAGATTGCGGAATGATCATATCTCTCACGAATTGCTAGTATCTCCTTTTCCTCTTTATTAGGCTCTCTATTCTCTACAGTAAGCTTGTTCTGTATATCATGTACAATAATATCACCTACCTCTAATTTTTCTTTTTTAAATTTGAGAAAGTGCTTTTCTAATTCATTCACTAATTCATTAGCATTCTTACAAATTGTTTCTAAAGCAGTTAATTTCTTTAACTCAATATACACGGGCTCTGAAATATCAGAGCTGATTATAGTGTACTTTTTTATTTCTTCTAGAACACGTTCAGCTTCTATGATATCAAGCAATTTTCCGTATTCATCTATAGAGATTCTATTTTTATATTCAATATATCCGCCACCATCCATCAATGTAGTGTATATATTGCTAAATTTTTCAAAATTTTCCGTTATATAATCAAAATGTCTACTCTTATACGAAAGTCTCTTTAGAGATTTTATTGAGTCATGATAAATTTCCTTCTCAAACAAGCTTTGAGATTTTTCTAACTCAATCAACTTTGTGTTTAGCTCTTGGTTACCAATTGCATATTCTAAAAATCTATAAAAAAGATCCTTGGCCTCAGTAGAATTAAAGTTGTATACTGAGTTATTAGCATCATCTCCTGAATTACTAATATCATCTCCTGAATTACTAACATCACTTAAATCGCTTAACTTGTTATTTGTGTGTTTATTTGTACACATAAAGTGTAGTACGCAATTCAAAGCCTCTGTAGAGTTAAGTTCTGCGCTGATTTCTTTGCTATCAATTTGTGCACCCATAATAATCTTAAATAAGCGCTTGCTTATTAAGTTATCATCATCCAATAGCTTCATTATTTTTTGCTCTGCTTCGCTATCAGATAAAGCGCTCATGAATGAATTCTTAGCTTTTTCAATATGTGATTTTATCAAAAAAAGCTCATAACGCACGTCTACGCCTAATAGATCGCCTGCATAAGAACTCGTTCTTTTAGCAAAACCTTCCATCAATTTTATTTGCTGTGTTAATTCGCTATATGCGGTATTTTCTATATCTTTCATACTAACTACCGTATTTAACATATTGGAATTTGGTATTAAATCGTAGATAGATATTGTTAGCGCTGAATAATACGATCATTACATACAAATCAATCTATAATGATTTTCACCTTAATAATGAATACGTTAGCCTAAATAGTCGAAAAAACAATCGGTTAGATTGGGATAGCAAATAATTTTAATTTATTGAAGCTTTATAAAGTGGTGATTTGGGTAATAATTTTTAGATATTGGATTTCTTCGGAAGCTAGAATTAGAAAAATTGGTAAAAGCTCTTAAAAAAGAGAGTGTTAATTAGAAGAGATATAACGTTCAAATGGTATTAACTATTATGATACAGTGCAAAAATTGTGAATCATCTAATTATGTCAAGGGCGGCTATGCAGAAATATAGATGCAAGAATTATCTATTTATTGAAGGTGATGCCAAAATATTATGAAATTAAGAAAGTGTAATATTATACGGCAAATCCTCAAATGGCTTTATAGTAAAGCTATTTGGGGTATAACTGGATAGCGTTATCTGAGATTAAATAAAATCACAAAAGATATTTCAAGACATAGAATTTGATGAGATGTGGTAGTTATATAGCTAAAGCGTCATAAAAATGGTACATGATTAGTTTTGAAAACAGGTTAGTTATCATTGGGTTAAGTTTAACAAAATTACTGTTTTATGTAATTTTTATGTAATTATTTTATACCGCTTTAGTTATACAATCAAAAAGAAATGGATTATTAAAGCATTTGATCGTAGCGCAACTATTACCTGAGTTATGCTAAAACCTTCGAAAAATTCTATAACAAAATAAGACACGTAAAAGATGTGAAATATTATACAGATAACTGGCTGTCTTATAAAAAATTTTATAGGGAGGGAGTATACAATAGAGCGAGACAATAGCGACATCACATTGGAAGAATGATAAGCAAAGTTGTTTCAAAAAAAGAGGAGATGATTGATATGTCTGTGCCCCCTTCTATGTCAGAAATCTTCCAGGCTTATGTTTTTTTATCTCTTTTTGTACGAACACTCTCCAAATTAGATTGATGCTAAAAAACTAGCCATCAATCTTTCATCATTTTTAAATTGGCCGAGAAGTTTTTGTGTTCTCATAATAGTGCCGTCCTTTTTTACCCCCCTTGATGTCATGCATCCATGTTCAGCGCAAATAACAACAGCTACGCCCAAAGCATCTAGGTGTTTTTCTATAGATTCTGCTATTTGTAAAGTCATACGCTCCTGTACCTGAAGCCTTTTTGCAAAAGCATCCACTAATCTTGCTATCTTGCTTATTCCTACTATAGCCTTGTTAGGTATATATGCCACATGAGCAACGCCAATTATCCTCGCCATATGGTGCTCGCAATGGGATATGAACTTTATATTCTTAAGAAGGATGTAGTCATCGTAGTGCTGCGCATCGGAAAATTTTGCAGAGAGGATTTCGGAAGGGGCTTGAGAATATCCAGAGAAATATTCGGAAAAGGCATTAACTACCCTAGATGGTGTTTTTAGCAAGCCGCCCCTATTAGGATCTTCACCTATGAACTCAAGCAAAACCCTAACGGCATCTTCAGCTTGCTCTCTAGTTACGCTCATATCCACACACAGTTATCAAAGCTGTAAAACTCTAGTATTAACATACTACAACTGCCGTGTAGCATGGACAAGCCTCTTAATTACAGATGTTGGAGTGGCTCCAACTCCTATCCAGTACTTCAACCTTTCAAAATCCACCACAAATCTCCCAGTAGAACCCTGGGGGAGGGTTGGATTATACCTACCTACCTGCTCTATGAAGCGACCATCTCTAGGGCTTCTAGAATCTGAAACAACGACTCTGTAGCAGGGTCTTTTTTTGGCTCCAAATCTAGCCAATCTTATCTTTACAGACACAACAAGAAAACCTAATATTAATAACCAGCTAGCGGAAGTTGGTATCACAGAAAGTTACATCTGTAAATAGATATACGATTATTAATCAAGAAAGTAATCAAGAAACACAGCGGTGTGTTGGTTTTGATAAAGTTGCTTGAATTTCTAATTTAACGTTTATGATGCTCTTTGGCAACGATATTTGTTATTATATTTACAGTTACTAAAAAAACTTGCCATAAAAATTCTAATTTATATCTGGTATTCGCTCCAAACAGTAGCTAATATGTTCTTTCTCGAGAGAAAGTTAGGGGTTTGTTATTGAATAAGTTAAAAGAAAATGGTGTGCAGGGTCGTGGATGGCAAGAGGTATGCAAAGATTTTGCTAGAAGATATAAAACGTGCATCACAGAGGTTTTTTGCTGAGTATAAGAGGAAGCCTAAGCTTAATGTGATATTTGTTGGTAATAACGAGTCTAGTAATATTTATGTGAGAAATAAAAAAAAGAGAGCGGAAGAGGTTGGTGTTTTGGTTGAGGTTAATCATTTTGAAAAAGAGATTAGCCAAGAGCTTGTAGTAGATTGTATAGAGTCGTTAAATTTAGATTCAGCTGTTGATGGGATCATTGTCCAATTACCAGTGCCGCCAAAAATAAATCCAAGGATTCTCCTAGATACCGTGATGCCTCAAAAGGATGTTGATGGCTTCAGCACTTATAATTCTGGCCTTATGTTAACAGGGCAGGATTGTTTTCTTCCATGTACCCCACAGGGCGTGCTCCTTTTGATAAAAAAAATTCTTGGTAACGATATTTCTGGTAAAAAAGTTGGGATGGTAGGTAGGTCGTTAGTTGTTGGTATGCCACTTAGCATATTGCTCATAAAAGAGGGATGCACTGTTACTGTATTGCATTCGCAATCTTTAAATATAGAAGCAGAATGCAAGCTGGTTGATATACTAATATCTGCCACAGGCTCTCCATCTTTAATAAAGGAATGTTGTGTAAAAACAGGTGCATTTGTTATAGATGTCGGTATTTCCAGAGTTGATGGTTCGATTGTTGGTGATGTAGATTTTCAGAGTGTAAAGAATATTGCATCGTATATTACGCCGGTTCCTGGTGGGGTTGGTCAAATGACTGTTGCATCATTAATGCTAAATACAATCAAGGCTGCTTTTGCGCATAAAGGTACTGATCTTGATTTAGATTTTGATGTATAATTTTTGGATGCTTAAAATCAAGAAACTCGTTAGAGCATTTTATGATGCGGCTTTAGATTTAAATAGGCATTATGGTTTTGAGCAAGCTGGTTACATATCATTTTTAGTAATACTTACTATATTCCCCTTCTTTGCGGTACTAATTATTATAGTTAGTCATACCGCTATTAAGCTGGATATACATGAAGTAATTATTTCGTTGATTAGAGGGTTTTTGTTAGAAAAAGATGTTCATCAGTTTATAGATGCCCTTATGCCAGCTATACTAGAGATAATCTCTAGCCCACCGAGCAAATTTTTAACTTTTGCCCTATTTAGTATGGTGTGGACCGCATCTTCTATATTTTTTGCTATAAGGACTGTATTAAATGTTGCGTATAGGGCCCAAGATAAGCGGCATTACCTTGTAGTTAGGCTGCTTAGCATGCTAGAATTTAGCGTGTTTACAATAATGGTGGCCGTAATACTGATTGCAGTTACATTGTTTCCATACTTGCTATATTTGGTGAAATTTTACTTTACTACTCAACAAGGTGATGGACAGCAGTTTGCATCTTTATCTCAGTATGAGTATTCATTATTTGGGGATAATTTTGCTTTAGCTAAACAATTCTTTTATTGGTTTGTTATATGCGCGTTAACATCCTCTTTATTTTATTGGATTCCATGTAGAAGGCAGAGATTCAGAGATGTCATACCTGGTACAATTGTTGTGTTTATTGGCTGGGAGCTATTTTCATATATTTTTGGATATTACATAAAATATTTTCCTCAAATAAATATGGTATATGGCAGTATAGCAGGGGTTGTGATCTCGTTGATGTATTTTTATTTTTGCAGTATAATTTTCATATACGGCGCAGAATTAAACTATAGAATAGAAAAGATACGGTAGTTTAAGCTACATTGATAAATTTATCGTGAAGCTTGTTTATTGCGGTTAGCTCGTCAACTTTATTAATTATAAGAGAGAGGTTTAGATCTGAGGATATCACATCTGTGACTTCTATGCCTGAGTCTGTCAGGTGTCCTATTGCTTCTGAGGCAAAAAGTGTGATTGAGCTTAGGCTTGAGCATGTCAAAGTAACAGATGATATGTTCTCGCAGATTACGAATATCATAGTGTTCTTTTCACAAAATTCTTCGACTTGTTCTGCTATTTGCCTATAGTTATCTTTTCCCAATAGGATAGAGAGCGATCTATTACCTTTTACATCAAAATATATGTGCAGGCTTTGAGTGTTTACATTTTTAAATATATCCGTCAATGCATTGAGCTTGCTGCTATATGACTCTGTGTCTTGTATCTTGATTAATACCGCGTCCTTGATGCTATTGATACTTAGTACAGAATCCTTTTCTATTATATTATTTTTATTTATTATGCTCATTGGGCTATTATCCTCAAAACTTGAAAGTACATTAATTTCTATATCATGATTCATTGCAATTTCTATTGCCCTGGGGTGTAAAACTTTTGCTCCGGAAGAGGCCATGAGCAGGGCTTGCCTATAGGAAAGTTTATCTATTCTAACTGGGTTAGAAACTTTATTAGGGTCTGCGCTAAATATTCCACTGACATCTGTATATATGTTGCATACGTTTGCTTTTAGTGCGGCGCTTATAGCGAGGGCGCTGGTATCAGATCCGCCCCTACCTAAAGTTGAGATTCTGTTTTCATTTGATATTCCCTGAAATCCAGAAATCACCGGCACTTCGTTTTGTAGAATAGATTGTTCTATAGCCTCTATTCCAACAGAGATTACTTTAGCGCAAGAATAGTTAGAGCTAGTTACAATTGGTAGTTGCCATCCAAGGAATGACCTAGCTTTTATTCCCCTGGCTTGTAGTGAAAGAGCTACTATAGCGGATGATATTTGCTCGCCAGTTGAGAGTATTGAATCATACTCTGGGCAAGGGCGCGATCTGGAGATGGAATAAAAGGTGTTAACTAAAGAATCTGTTACACCGGACATGGCAGAGACAACAACAACTGGCTTATGGCCGGCCGCTATTGCCCTTTCTATAAATTTCAGAACTCTTGCAAGGCTTTTAATACTACCTATAGAGGTTCCACCAAATTTCTGTACTAGTATCACAATTCAATTTGTTACACAAAGTTGCAAACTGGCCAAAAGAGATAGCGTACTAGTCTGCAATACTCGCACAGTACATATATTTAAACACGTTTTGCGTCAATAGTATTTAAAGCTGCGAGATCTTGGCCAAAAATTATTAATAGGTTAAATGTATGCAATTTTAAATATTTCTAGATATATTAAAAGTTGATTATTATTAAATAGTGCAGCAGCATCTCTTATTATACGTAGTTATTTGTTAAGGTTTTTTTTATGCAAGATATAAATAATGCTGGTACTACAACTGTAGACCAGGATGAGGGTTTTAGTGATGCGCAAGAGCAATTAAATACAGGTGTTATCCAAGGAAGAATCGATAGGCTTGTTGTTGGTGTTAACGCCATGGAGGATGATATTAGGCACTGTTAACAAAGGTTGTATTTAATAGATGCTAAAGCTATAAAGGCAAGGAAAGAGAGATCGGATTTCTCAAATCGTAATGCTAAGCGTCGATTTTCTTTGA
>NZ_JARGYT010000042.1:0-10038 GCF_034470605.1 Candidatus Cyrtobacter comes | reverse complement strand
CTTATACCTATCTTGCCAATTTCTTACTGTATTTGATGCTATTTCAAATTTTATTGAGGCGCTATTGCAGCTGTTATAGCTAAGATAGTATATTAAATAATCACTCTAGCTTCTTAACTCCTATTTTATATGACGTTTTATACTGACTTAGCTATACCTCTATTTACATATGTTATAACTTCCTTACGAAAATCTGTATCATGCTGGCATTTTCCTTTGAATATCACTTATCTGTACGCAAATCTCAACTTAGGTTACTATAGTTGCTGATACTCTTTTGGCTACACAATGAAAGTTCATAGCGCTACTCCCCATGCACTTGTGCAAAATTATTTGGATTAAAGGAAAAATTCAAAGGCTAATCAAGATCTTAGCTGATAGTGGTTATCAAGGAGATTTGATGGTTTTATCTTCATGGATGTTTGCTTACTAAAATTAAGTCAGATGATGGGGGTTTTTAAGGTTCAGCAGTGGAGGCGCTCATTCGATTGGTAACTTTAGAAGATTATCTCAAGATTACGAAATCACCACTTCTTCGGCTAAGGCTTTTATAGAATTGGCAAAAATTATGATGAAATTTTGTCAAAAAGTTTACTGGTTCTTATTCGAAAAACAAAGCGATACAATAAATCACTTAGGATGATTATTGTCACTCCTATTCTTTAATAAGCATTTGTTCAATTTAGATTTTAATCTGTAGTTGTTAGGCAGCGCCGAAAATATTCTATGTTCTTATCAACTATCAATAGAGCATCACCTTTAATACTTAAAGCTGCGCTCTCATTGTTAAGAAAATTTGATGTACTTTCATTTACGGCAAACTCAAGCTTATACCCATCCATCTCATATAATAACCCATTAGATGTTATGGTTGCATGTGTAAAAGAAAGGAGAGCTACCCTGTCATTCCTTTTACCCTTAAGGACAATATGGCAATCTCTTAAAAAAATGACCTTCTCAGATTTAGAGAATAGTATAATCTCATATCTACTAGAATAATGCTTCTTAAGAAGCCTAAGATTAAGCATAGAATGATCCAATCTCCCACCCAATGCATTATATATATTAATAGTCTTAAGACTTTCATCTTCTTTGCATAAAACTATTGCCTTCTCTAGATCTGTAGTATCTTGATCTACTATCTCTATAATACATACCCCCTTAGATCTAAAGTAATTTTTAGAAGATTCATTTATACTATCCATATCACCAATGATACTCGTTGGTAATATATCAAAACCTTCAAAATGATTTGCCGCACCATCAAGTAATATTATGTTTTTATGCAACAAATCTGTATTTTCAAAAAAATCTGAAAAATTAGCATAAGGAGAATTAGCTATGATACTGTAGCACGACATACAAATTTTAAATAAGATAAAAGACTAAACTATAACAATTCATTGCATTATAGTGTTTAAGTTATTATTTAGATACATAAAGATACCTATGGGCGATGTTTAATAAGCTTATTGCCTATAACTTATTAGTTTATGATTTGAATGACAAAAGAAAATCACTTAAAGCAGTTGTCTCTTGAAATAGTTGACTTTCTTGTAAATGGCAATGTATCTGATAATAATAAATGGCATGAGGAAAGCTCTATAGCGTATTTTGTTGATTTTATCCAAAAACAACCTCAAGTATTGAATTATGATGGGATATGCCCACTTATTATTATAGTCTCTGGCCTTTGGAGCTCTGCTTTGAAAAGGTCGATAATGATACAAAAAAAATCTAATTATTATACAAAACTTGCTCATTTTTATGCATTATGTCTTGATAACCTAATAAAGCTTGGTGCTGATCCAAATATCAAACATAAACACTGTCATGGAAGTAGTGTTTTTCATTGGCTAATAGCATGGGATAGAAGCGATGAATGCATTAAGTTTATAGAAATGCTAAAAAAGCATAATGTTTATTGGGATAAAGATATTCAAGATAGTGCTGGCAATACACCATTAACTCTTTTGGTTGCACGTAAATACTTTGGAAGACACCCAATATGCAAAAAATATGATCAGGCATTAATAGAAAAATTAATAACCGAGGGCTGTAACCCACTTATATACAATAATGAGAAAAATACCTCTCTTCATTATGCTTACCTGAAGCATGATATTGAAACTATTAACCACATATTCAACTTCACTAATACTGAAGGAGAACACTTAAAAAACAATGATAATAAAACACCTATAGATCTATGGAATCTCAGCTATCAAGAAGCTGGAAGAATAATAAGAAAAGTGTATAATGCTTCAAAAATAAAAGATATCATGCCAGAAGAAATATGGCAAAATGCTAACTATGCAGACATTTCTAAAAATTAATATAATTCTTTAGAATAGCCACACAGAATTCTCTAATACATTCATTCAAATGTATTACTTTCAACAACTATAGTAAGGTTGTTCGGTGTGATAACATATCCACATATGTTATTTTTTGCACTACTTCATGAAATGATGTACAAAATGCTATAACCGTTTTATTTGAGATGGCATAATACTTCTTGCATTACAGCTTATTAGCCTTATTCCCAACATGCTAATTTAACTTAAATAACTATATATTGATGGTTAAACTATAATAATTGAAGCTGAATTGGCATAGGCTGCAATATATTATTGCCCTAAATAAAACAGCTATATACATCAATTGAGTGATTTAATATCCCCCTTATTTGATAATGCTATTGTTAAACTTGTTGCTTTTGAGGGATTCATAGCTGCCAATATAGCTGAAAGCTTAGATTCCTTCATATATTGAACTACACTAAGCAATATATCCCAATTTAGTTCTTCAAATATCCTAGCAGCCTCCTGTGGCTTCATACCTTCATATATCTTTACTAATCTTAAAATTTGAGCGTCTTTTTTATCCTGATATTCTTTCAGTATCTTCTCAACTCGCTTTGTTGTATCCTCAATCTGCCTGACCGCATATAATGCTTCGGTGTTCATAGTGCCAAGCACCCTTTCCTTCTCCTCTATATTCCTCTCTCTAATATCAAGTTGCTCCCTTCTTATTTTTAAATTTTTTAAAACCTCTACCTCTGTACTTGAAAAACACTCTTCCATACCAGGTTTTTTCAGATTTTCTACTGAAGTTTCTGCTGATTTTATTACAGACTCATGAGTTAGATCATGTGCTACCTGCTCCTTGCCAGATATTTCCAGCATATCGAACGCCTTTGTTCCTATAAATGCTAAAAGAGCCACAATCACATACGAGAAGAGGTTTGACATAAAGATCCACTAAATAACCATAGGTTTTTTCTGAGCATGTTTTTTAGAATTATTAGAGGCATGCTTCCTTCTTTTTTCTTCATTTGAAAAGTTTACCTCCCTCTTCAATGAGCCTGCCTTACTGATAGCTTCTTCTAAATCTCGTAAAATCCTTGAAGATGTATCAGTAGCAAATGAAATTTCATTAATCAGTTCGTGTGTCTTATAGCAACTTTTCCTCAATTCTTCGGAGGCCTTTGCAGAAGCTTCTTTTAATTCAGATATACTCTGACTAGTTCTTATTATAGATTCATCAAAAACCCTAACCAACTTAGATATATCATTTCTACTCCTTTTCAATTCCAATAACTTACCATTGAGCCTCCAACAAAAAACAATTGTCATTGCAAGTAATACAAATATTGAAATATCAAATAAATAATTCATATAGCAATACTATTATATTTTGAGATATCAATTTCATCTACAAGCTGCATCGCAACCTTGTCCCCATACTTTCCCAATTTTGCCATACTGATCCTAACACCATTAAGTAAAATGGAGAATAGATCCTGTGACATTTTATCCAAGATCAGAGTGTTTCCAACACTAAGATCTATCAACTCTTTTATACTAGAAACAGAACCATCAGCAACAAGCTCCAGCGTAACGTTCATATTATATACTTCAGCCTCCATATGCTTAAGCCACCTTGGATCCCTATCTATATTATTTTTAGTATATGAATCCACTAAGTATTCTTTTACCTGTTCTATTGCACTATATGGCATGATAAAATCTATATTTCCTTTTATATTATATATAGAGATTAACAAACTAAATTTATACATCATAGAATGGTCCATGAGCTCTAAATCTTTAAAATCTGAAATACTAGCTAAGGAAAAATCCATTCTCTTATATGTAGAAAATGACGAGTTCAAACAGTTAACTATCTCATTTAAAAAAAGATTAAACACCTTCTTCTCCAATGGGGTTATTGCTCTATTATCTATATCTAAATCCCTTTCAGTTGAACCCATTAAAAAGCTGGATATACACTTTACCAGCGAATTATCAAAAGAAAGCATTGTATTTGTAGTCACTTTTGAATTTAATAAGCAAAACATCCTTTCATCATCTTTATATTCATAAGATGATGATTGAAGAGAGCTTCCTAAATCACTAATAATTGTAGTAAAATTTTCAGAAATCTCACTACGAATATATTTGGAGAAACTCTTAGAAAATTCCTCACATATTTTTCTTAATATTGATGAATCTACTGGCTTTCCAGAAGCGCTGATCAATAAACCAACGCCACTTTTCGCTACAACATCACTTTCTACATGACCAGAACCCTGCTCATTATCAATTTTCCGTTTCTGAGAATTTTTAGCATTTTTAGACATAAGTCACTGCACAATAATATCCTTGAATAATACATCCACAATCTCAAGCGGACTTAATATTTTATTAAACCTTAACATAAGCTCTTCTCTCAGTCTATACAACGCAGCGCTACCATTAAGATCCGATGGACGTAACCCTCTTAAATAAAAGATTAATGAATCATTTACTCTTGGCAATAATTCCTTAGCTCTATGCACATCATTTGGGCTTTTTAGCTCAAGTACTACACTAAGTTTTAGCAAACTAGAACCCTTACCCCTTGTATCAAGATTTACTATAATCTCACCCATCTCCAAAAACGATGTGCGATCATGCTCTAAGTTATTTTTTGCTTCAAAAAATGATTGAAGGTCTAAAACTCCAGTTTTTAATAAAGCCCCAACCACTATGCAAAAAGCCACCAAAGCTATTAGGGAAATTTTCAGTATTTTATTTTTTTCTTGTGTTGTAACGACAGATTTTACATCAACATCCAAATCGAAATTTGCTGCAGATTCAAGACCTTTCACTATATTATCAGTATCAGACATGTTTAAGAAGAAAAAATGAGCTATAAAATTTTAATAATACGAGTACCATCATTACTATCTCTAATTTCATATCCAAGATCAACAAGTATACTTCTTAATTCATCACTTTTTTTCCAATCTTTACTTTTTCTTGCAAATTCTCTTTCGGCAAATAAATCCATTACATCTTTAGGTATAGCATTATCTCTTCTTTTACTAAACCCTAATAATTTCATAATATTAAAAAGGATCTGAGCGGAATGTCTATCTGTAGATGATGCAATCTTATGCATTCTAGAAAATAGTAGTGGCGTGTTCATATCATCAAAAAGTACCTCTAATGCCCGTTCATCTAGCTCATCTGTTGATTCACTTATATCATGTAAAGCAATTGCTTCTTCAAATTTTTGAAGAGATTTTTTAGCATCTTCCAGTAACTTATCCTCAAAGTTTAGAGGTTTTCTATAATGTGCAGAAAGCAGTGCATATCTTATAACAGAACCATCAAACCCGGCATTGAGCAAATCTTCAACAACTTTAATATTATTAAGACTTTTACTCATTTTTTGCCCATCTATGTTTAAAAAGCCATTATGTACCCAATATTTTGCAAATATACTATTAGGAAACGCGCAACAACTTTGTGCCCTTTCATTTTCATGATGTGGAAACAACAAATCTATACCGCCACCGTGTATATCAAAATCCAGCCCCAGATATTTATAACTCATTGCTGAACATTCTATATGCCATCCTGGTCTTCCATATCCCCATGGACTATAGAAACCAAGGCCTTGCTCCTCTTCTGGTTTCCATAATACAAAATCAGCATGATATTTTTTATAATCTTCTACTTGAACTCTTGCCCCACCTACCATCTCATCAATATCTCTCGAAGAAAGATCGCAATATCCATCAAAGCTCTGCACATCAAATAATACATGATCTGAAGCTATATACGCATGCCCATTACTAATTAGTAACCTAATTATGTTCACCATATCATCTATATGATCTCTTGCTCTTGGCTCTATACTAGGTTTAAGGCATCCAAGCTCTAAAATATCATCATGATATTGTTTCGTAACCATTCTTGTCAACTCATCTACTGTGATACCTTGAACTTTAGAAGCTTCTATTATTTTATCATCTATATCTGTTAAATTTCTTACATATGTCACAGATCCATATTTTATCTTAAGAACCCTATATAATGTATCAAAAACAACAGCAGCTCTTGCATTTCCAATATGCGGCCTACTATAAACAGTTGGCCCACAAACATACATACGCACATTTGAAGCATCTATCGGAACAAATTTCTCCTTTTTTCCAGATTTAGTGTTTGTTAAGAAAATATCTAGATTATACATAAAAATTACCCTTCTATTACCACATACGCTATGGCAAAACCACCATCATTAGACATAGAAAGGTGCGCTTTACTGGCATTAGAGAAATATGGCTTCATTCTAACATCATATAGAATTTCTATATCCTTAAACGATAATAGATCACTAATACCAACCCCCACAGCTTTAGCATACGCTTCTTTTGCAGCAAATCTATTTGCATAGTAACATGCCAAATCTCCTTTTTCCATAGAGATCTCCATTTTGGTAAAGACCTTCCGCTTAAAGAGATCTCCATGCGTGTCAAGCATCAACTTTATTCTGCTAATTTCAACTATATCGCACCCTATACCAAATATCATGATAGGGTTTTTATGTGAAGCTCTTTGAGTTGTTTTTCCGATACTACAGATGGAGCATTCATTAACAGATCCTTGGCATTTTGATTTAGAGGAAACGCTATTACTTCACGTATATTGGGCTCATTTGCAACAAGCATCACTATTCTATCAACACCTGGCGCAATACCACCATGAGGTGGCACACCATAAGTTAACGCTTTTACCATACCGGAAAAATTTGTTCGCACAAACTCATTATCTTTGCCAGTTAATTCAAAAGCCTTATAAAGAGTATCTAAGCAGTGATTTCTAATTGCACCACTTGAAAGCTCAATACCGTTACATACTATATCATATTGAAATGCAGATATTTGTAATTTTTCTTCATCAGATTTTGCATTAATTAGTGCGCTGATTCCACCCTGCGGCATCGAAAATGGATTATGAGAAAAATCTATTTTTTTCTCATCTTCATTCCATTCATAGAATGGAAAATCTACTATCCAACAGAATTTATATACATTCTTTTCTATGATAGAAAGCTCCTCGCCTAATTTTGTCCTAACTAATCCAGATAATTTGGATGCATATTCTTCCCTATCACATACGAAAAACATTGCGTCCTCATTTTTTACATTAGAAATCTTCTTTAATTCATCAATCTGATTTTGATTTAAGAATTTAGCAACAGGACCCTTCGCTGTACCATCCTGCATGAAAGAAACATAAGCTAACCCCTTAGCACCAAATTCTTTCTGAGCATGTAAAGTCATTTTATCAAAAAAACCTCTTGAAAGCGCACTTGCACCCGGTGCTGGTATCAGCCTTACACATGCCCCTTTCTTTATAGCTTCACTAAATACAGAAAAACCACTATCCTTAAAAACATGAGATACATCTGAAATTTCTATTGGGTTTCTTAAATCAGGCTTATCAGTGCCATATTTTAGCATTGCATCACTATACTTGATCCTAGGAAACGGTGTATCACTCACCTTATAATTAGAAAATTTTGTAAATAATGAATGCATGAGCGGCTCTATGAGCGAGAATACATCTTCCTGCTCAACAAAAGACATCTCTATATCAAGTTGATAAAATTCACCAGGCGCCCTATCCGCCCTTGCATCCTCATCTCTAAAGGCAGGAGCAATTTGGAAATATCTATCAAAACCAGATATCATCAAAAGCTGTTTAAATTGCTGGGGTGCCTGAGGAAGCGCATAAAAACAACCAGGATGCAGACGACTTGGGACAAGAAAATCCCTCGCACCTTCTGGCGAGCTTGCTGTGAGTATTGGTGTTTGAAATTCTGAAAAACCATACTCCCACATTTTTGTCCTAATAAATTTAATAATATCATTTCTAAGTAAGATATTATTATGCATCTGCTGCCTTCTCAAATCTAAGAACCTATACTTAAGCCTTAAATCTTCCGGAAAATTCTGCTCAATATTTACATTGAATGGAAGTGGGGCCGCTTTTGAAAGTACTTCAAATTTTTCTATTACAACCTCAATCTCACCAGTTGGTATTGAGTTATTTATCGTATCATCTGATCTTTTAACCACCTTTCCACTAACACAGATAACACTTTCATAGCTAGCGTGTAATATAGTATCATAATCTTCAGTGGCAAGATAATTAATACCCTTTTCTTGTTGAGATGTAACGAGTTGAGTAACCCCATAACTATCTCTTAAATCTATGAAAAGCACACCACCATGATCTCTTCTTTTATGGATCCAGCCCGAAACTTTTACACCTTTACCTATATCTGCAGAAGTTAATTGACCACAATTATGCGTTCTATACCTGTGCATACAATTCACCCAAAATCTTCCAAACAGGAACTTATATATTAATCTATAATTATCATCAACACATATTCTAGTAAAGTCCATTGGACACTACCCCCAAGTAAAAATCAACTCCGCCAAGCAAACTAACTATCTCTAAAAATTAGAATTTTATCGCGATAATCACATACAACGCTACATATATTGTATGTGATTACTTTTACAAAAGCCAATAAAACTGCCAACTTAGATGTTTAAACAATATAGTAGATTGATTATAAAATCATATATAGAGACATGACGCATTAAGTTATATTAATTATGCTGAATATTCTTTATATTTCTTGATTAAACATTCATGCGAATCAATACGTACATGATCTAAACCACTTTCCTTTATAAGTTGCTCTGTATCATATTTTGGATTTATCAAAAACGGCACACACTCTGTTTCATGAGCACATCTTATATCAACAACGCTATCGCCTATAAACCATTTTTGCTTTTTTTCCGGATTCTGAACTACGCTGAGCGCTAAATCAACAGGATCTCTCCACGGCTTACCCCTTTGAGCTTCTGATGCTCCTACAATTGCGCTAAAATACTCCTCCCATCCTAAATACGAAATTTCCTTCCTTAAAGTTACATCACGCTTATTACTTACTATAAACATTTCTACATTATTTTCTCTAAAATAATTAAGTGCATCAATAGCACCATTCATTTGTATGGGCGGCACAAACTGCTCATTACTTATATTTTCCAAATATTGCTTCTCAAACCTTTGCGCATTATCTCCAAAAATTAACTTTAGCGAATCTCTCATAGGATAGTACCTATACTCCACAAGCATTGCTTCATCTATATGCTCTAATTTCAAATCACGCATTTCATGCATTGTCTTATAAAACGTGTCAAATGTGATATCATCCTTCACGAGGGTTCCATCCCAATCAAATATTATAATTTCAGGCTTCTTGTTCATTAGCAAAAAAAACAACTATTTCTTAGTATAATACAAATCAACCAATCATGATAACAATGCCACACGTAATTGCAACTTCAGATTCAATTATGTGTCCCAAAATCATATAGCAACCTATCTATAACTCAATAATAACAGCATAATAGGAATCCAAAAAAATCTATATTATCTTGAGAGACATGGCCTTTAAATACTACCTAGCTATTACCCACTATATTACAGATCACTCAGAATATTGCTGAACACCTAAAAGATATATAATATAGCTAATCCGGTATAAAAGAGTCACGATAAATGTTGATTGATAGAGTAAAATCTTATCCACTAAAGCAAGTGAACGCATCTGTATTAACTGAGCCATTCAGTAATCCGATAGCTATTAAAGTACTGCCAATCAATGCGCCAA
>NZ_JARGYT010000041.1:0-10435 GCF_034470605.1 Candidatus Cyrtobacter comes | reverse complement strand
AGGGCAAAGATATGCAAAAGCTCATAGCAAATGCGGGCCATACCTTGCTTTATCTACCTCCATATTCTCTAAACCTCAATCCTATAGAGAAAAAATGGGCTCAAGCTAAACAAATACGACGCGCAAATCAATGCTCTATTGACGAACTATTTAACACATATATGACATGACATTTTATGACGGATTAGATATAATGTATAGTTAGGAATGTGATCTTTGATATAAACATTTATACGCACTTGATAAAATTTGCTATTCCGGAAATCTTATAACAAAATTCCCCATAATGGTTATCGCATAGTTGCATATTTTCAACATCAAGATAATAATATTTTTCTATATTAGGGATCCAAACTGCGAGCTTACTTAATAATGCGTCTATATCTAAGAATTGACGCGTCGAACACTTTTTATAAATCTGGAGCAATATTTCGTAATAACCCTCTTTTAAAATCTTAAGATTTTCAATACGCCCTTCTAGTACATTGCAAAAATCCTCGATTAGCGGATCAGAGATTTTTTTCGCTAATTTTACATTATCATTATTTGATATAAGTATCTGTATAACCATGGGTGTTAGGTAATCTTTATATATATCCCAATATCTCAATATAATCCCCATAGCTTCCTCATATTCAGATCTAGATATGCAGCTCCTTATGCTTAAGAAAATCCAAGGATGGAATAGATCCATGACCTTTTTTGATGGCAGAGTGATCTTTTTTGCATCCAATGCATCATTTTGGATAAAGATCTTAAAATGTACGATGGACTCAAGTAAAAGAAATGAATCAACACCGAAACTTTTTTTTATATATGGAAGGAGGCTTGAGAGAGTTTTCCAATCGCCAGAAAGGATGCATGCGGCCACGGAAATTGTCGTTGCTTCCTTATCATGTTTATCAAGGTACAGAAGCTGCATAGAGTACCCCAAGACCTCATCATATCTCTTAGCTTTTAATTCTAATCTAGATAAATTTTTTAATGAAAAATTTCTCGTCTCTTTATTTAACAGCAGTCTTTTTAGTGAGTCCCGCCCAATTTCAGTATTACCATTCTGTTCATAAAATCCATACTTACATATATCTATAAAATATCCAGGCATGTCGTGTACTTTTTTTAACTCAGCTATGCTCCTTTCAAATTTTGGTTGGTTGTAGCTAAATGATGCCACAAGGATATCTTCTATGATTTCCAATTCGTTTTTTTTTCTTAATGCTTCTATCTTTTTTTTAAGCGTACTTGGTAATTCTTTAATAAAAACCACAACACGTAGCAAAAAATAAAAAGCTATGAATAACAAAGTTATTCCAACTATCGCAACAATAATATTAATCTCAACTCTAAAATCTGCTACTTCAATAGCTATAGAGCTATACTGAGTGCTTTGCATGAACAAAGTGACAGCGCAAATAAAGGCAGCTATAAGCAGAATCTTCATTATTTTTATAATCATAGTCTGCTTTTTAGCTTATCTCGAATAATAGGTTATCTATCAATTGTTTCGTTAATTTCTTCATTATAATTCTATTACCTATTGCAATCTTGATATTCTTCACATCCGGATAAATATTCTCGTCAAAAATTTGTAATAAGGATACAGCAAGGTTCATATAACCATTTTCAATTGCTGATATAGTTTGTTCAAGTGTTTTTTCATATCTCTCATCTTTTATATTAGAAAATTTCAAAAGACTCTGAGTGATATTGGCGTGAGACTTAGCGGAAGATGAATGTGTTGATGCAGAAAATGCACTATATAGCGTATGTATAGAATCCAATATCGCGCCATCTGATTTAAGTTCCTTTTTTTCAACAAGCTCTTTCATATCCAATATAATATCTCTTGAAGCACCTATTGATAAATCAAGAAGAGCATGAATTCTATTGGAGATATCTACACCACCCTTTAAGTCTTGATTTATTAGAAGGGTTTGGGTGATTATATTTAGTTTTCTCTTGCATTCAAGTAAAGCATCAATATTTGCATCGTCAGATGTTACTGGATTTCTTTTATTACTAAATGTTAGCTTATCATTTTGCAGTGGATGATATACGACCTGCTCCTTAACCTCTGATATGCTATTTAATACCTTTTCCAGCTTTTGATTATCTTGATTTTTTTCAATAAGCTTCAGATATAAAAAAAGCGCAGTGCAGAAAAAAAGTATGATACATGAAATCATAATGACTGTTGTAATACTTATTTTCTTCATACTCTGTTGTTTCATAAATAATTTAATATCTACACATCAAATAAGAACTTAGGGCAACACTAAAAATGCTGGCGCTTCAATTATCAAGCACTATAAACCAGACTAATATCTAATTAATTACATAAATTCACTACTATTTCTATCAGAAAAATTACTAAAGCTAGTGGTAGGTGCATCGAATCTTAATATACAGCTACCTACAGGCCCATTTCTTTGCTTGGCAAATATTATTTCTGCCTGATTTCTAACGATATTAATCTTTTCTTGCCATTCGAGGTGTCGCTCTTGTTCGGTTGGAACTTTCCTATCTAAATAATATTCTTCTCTATATATAAACATTACCACGTCGGCATCTTGCTCAATATTTCCGCTTTCTCTTAAATCAGATAACATAGGTCGCTTATCTTCTCTAGATTCAACAGCTCTTGAAAGTTGCGATAGTGCTATAACTGGTATATCAAGTTCTTTGGCAATTGCTTTTAAGCCATATGATATCTCACCTATCTCCTGTACTCTATTAGACTCTCTTAAGGTAGTGGAGCCACGTACCAATTGGAGATAATCAACTACAAGCATACTTAGATCATTTTTTCTCTTTAACCTTCTTGCTCTTGTTCTTATAGAGGCTATTGAAAGAGCTGCTGTATCATCTATAAAGATGGGTAATTCAGTTACCTCCTTTCCACGTTCAACTAATTTTCTAAATTCTACTTCTCGATTAATATTACCAAGCCTTATCCTGTTACTTGGTATACCAGTTTTCATTGCGAGTACACGATTCACTATTTGTATAGAAGACATTTCAAGAGATACAAATCCCACGGATCCATCTCTATTATTGTTCTTAAAAAAACTAGCGGCATTTAAAGCTAAATTCATAGCGAGCGCTGTTTTACCCATTGAAGGCCTGGCCGCTAATATAATTAGATCAGAATTTTGAAAGCCGCCTGTTATTGAATCCATATCAATAAATCCTGTTGGTACGTGATTCGTACTTAGGTCAATTCCTTTATCATTAGAAACTCTTTTTATTGCCTCTTCTACAGTATAATCTATCCTTTTGAACCCCCTATCCTTTTCTCCATATACAGCTAAATTAAATAATCTACTTTCTGTATTTTCGATTCTATCGGTAACAGATAAATCTAAATCATCTTTTCTTGATTCATATATTAACTTTTCGCCTATTCTTATCAGATCTCTTCTCAAAGCAAGCTCATAGACTGATTCTGCAAGCCCCTTTAGATCGAGTACCATCTGTGAAGATGCGGTAAGCTTAACCATATAACTAAAACAGCTTTCGCCATCTATCTCGGCATCATTAATATATTGCTTAAGCTTAATTGGTGTAGCAACATTACCATTTTCTATAAACCTCAGTATTAGTGCAAATATCTTGCCATGCAATGGAACAAAAAAATTCTCCGGTTTTAAAAAATCATCTATTCCCTCAATTTTACTATTATCATTCATAAGAGCGCCAAGTACGGCCCTTTCTGCTTCTATATTGCAAAGAGATGCGATCTCTTTATCAACTTCTTTCATTTTTGCTACTTTTCAAATATCTGTATGCAATAAGAAGTAATATTACGGATAGGATTATTATATAATTAAGACGCTTTATGTAACTCGATACCAACTCCTCATTATCTCCTATAAAATAACCTATTAAGATTAAAAGAGGCACCCATATAACTGCGCCGCATGTGCTATAGATTGCAAAGAGCTTTTTATCCATTCTAGCAAGCCCAGCAGGTAATGATATAAAATGTTTCAAGCCTGGAAGAATTCTGCCTATAAATACAGATATATTTCCGTGTTTTTCAAAAAATGCCTCTATTTTTCCTAACCTCTTTTTATCTATGAATATATATTTTCCATAACGGAGTATAAGGTTACGTCCAAGATAATAAGCGGCAAAATAGCTGAGAAAAAACCCTGCTATAGTTCCAAGCATGCTCCAGAAAACAACCTGTATGGCGCTAAATTTCCCCTTGGCTATTAGATAACCGGCTGGAATTAATGTTATTTCGCTTGGTATAGGAACAAAACTACCCTCTACCAAAGTCATTATAAATATGCCAAGATACCCGAAAGTTTCTACCATATCTATAACGCTAAGAAATATCTCGTACATTGAAAAATGATCTACAAGTGCTAATTGCAATACTAAGCCATTTATGCAAAAAAGCTATTATAAATAATATGTTTTTACGTTATGGAAAATATAAACAGTGATACCAAAATAAATTGGCAAGAAGGTCTGAAGACGTACTATAAAGTTATAACTTTGTTTATATTGCTTTGTATCATAACTTTATTTCTATTTTTATTATATAGAGCTAATGTAGATACAAAAATCATGAATGATTTTGCGGTATATTTGAAGGCATCAGATCTAAGTAATGCAATAAAAGCCGAAGAAAATATAAACGTATTAGATAAACTATCCTCTAGCAAATCAATAGCTGGGGATTTTACTAAGATAAAGATTGCGTCACATTATTTTAATACCTCTCAATACAACAAAGCTGCATATTACTATCTGCAACAATATACAAACAAGGAGTTAGCAGAATATGCTAAGATGATGTCTATTATCTCTAAAAGGAAGTCTGATAAGATTATGGCTAATGATGCATTAGAAGATTTATCACATATTAGTGCATTTGATTCAGTAACATCTGTTTTAAGGGCCTCAATTCTCATTTCACAAAATAGAAAAGATGAGGCGAGAATTATTTTAGATAATAGTAAGTTAGCAGCAGGCGGCAATATTCATCTTACACATATAATTAATTTACTACTTACTAACTGTGTGTAGATGCTAAAGACATGCTGTTTTGGGCCATAACCTAAAACAGCATGTAATTTTTGTACAAAACGAAGCAGGTTGCTATGGAAGCCTAAAAGGCAAATACTGCTTACCAGATGTAATCTGTATTGAAGAATTTTCAAAATCTTCTCCTATTTCCTCATATCTACCACCTAAATATTTACTCAAAAAACCTTCTGTTATAGCGTAAAAGGAGAGGCGGTTTTCTGGTCTTGCAAACCCGTGCCCTTCATCTTTATATAATATGTAAGTTACTGGTATTCCTTGAGAATTAAGTTTATCTACAATCTGATCAGATTCAGCTTGCTTAACTCTAGGATCATTCTGCCCGTGAGCAATTAAAAGAGGCTTTTTTATTTTATCCGAATGAAAAAGCGGTGATTTAGACTTAAGGATCTCTGCTCCATCAGCTGTATTTGGATCTCCTCCTAGCATTTTTTTAAAAATCTCTAAATAAGGTTTCCAATATTCTGGTATAGAATTAATTAATGTAATTAAATTTGAAACGCCCACTATATCAACGCCACAAACAAATTTTTCTGGAGTAAATGTAAGCCCTACAAGAGCCGCGTATCCTCCGTAACTACCACCCATAATAGCAACTTTATCTTTATCTGCTATACCGTTTTCTATGGCCCAATCCACAGCATCAATAAGATCATCATGCATTTTTCCAGCCCATTGACCATCTCCTGCTGTTATAAAATCCTTACCAAAACCTGTGGATCCCCTATAATTTACACTCAATACAGCATAGCCCCTATTGGTCAGCCATTGGTGAGAGCGCTCAAAGCCCCAGCTATCCCGAGCATTTGGGCCACCATGTACAAGTAATACCATTGGAAGTGGTTGTTTTGTTTTATAATCATTATGTGTTACTTTTGCATCTTCTGGAATGGATATATAACTCACTAAATTTAGACCGTCTCTAGATTTAATAATTACAGGATGCATCTTGTTCAGTTTATAACCTTCAAGTTTTGGCATATTGCCAAACATATATTTTGCTTCACAAATTGTTTTGTCATACAGGTAATAACGAGCAGGCCCATTATCAAAATTAAAGGCTACTATCCATTTATCATCCATTATACTTCTGGAAACTATAGATATATTGGCGTCCTGATGTATATTTTTTAACTTTTCAAAATGTACCTCAAATTCCCGATCAAATATCTGGTACTCTATTTTTGTATATTCATATGTTACTGCATCTAATCTTTTTGTTACGGGTTGAAATAGCACATGTTCAAGATCAGAGTGTTGGTTTGAATATAAAAGAGCTCTTGATTTAGTTTTTAGATCTACGGCATACAATGCATTTGTGTTCCTACCTTCGGAACTGATAAGGTATACATTATCTTCTTGTTCATTTAATCCAACTAGCGATGAGGTTCTCTGATCTTCATAAGTAATATGAAGGAATATAGACTCATTTTCATTTTTAAATTCTACTACCTCCACACTCATATCAGGCTTTTGTATGCTGCCAAATCTAAGATTATGCTCGTCATCTATAATGAGATGTCCGTGGAATTTGTTATTTTCATAAATTAAAAATAGCTCCCCTGTTGAAATATTTAGCCTATACAAATCAAAAAAATCTTTACGTCTACTATTTAAGCCAATCATAATTTCATTTGGTTTTTTATGGCTTGATCTATATAGGACAGTTTTAACCCCATCTTTTGGAGTTAGTATTGTATCTTCTAATGTTTGTAAATTTACTCTATGAATCCTAAAATTTTCATCCCCACCATTATCCTGCATATACAGTATATACTTATCATCTTTGCTCCAAAAATATTGCCTTATACCTCTGCTTGTATCATTAGTGACAGGTCTGGCATCCTTAATATTAGCAATATCAGCAATAAAGACATTTAGAACACCATTAATATTAGAAAGGTACGAAATATAATTGCCTAAATTACTTACCTGAACAGCGGTTTTATCTGGGTTGCCAAAAATAGTGCTTCTTTTTATAAGTTCTGTAGTATTGGCCATAGATACAATATTTAAAAAACAACTAATTATATATAGGAATAAAACTCTTAAGGCCATGCTGTATTTAGTAACTAATTTATATATTACATATACATAAATAACGCTGTAGTTGACAATGCTTTAGATTTCAAAAGGAAGGAGATTATTGTTTCACATATGCTAGTTCTTCTATTGCCGCTAGGTTTGCAAGTTTATTTATAAGCCATTCTATATCAAACTCTATTGGAGTATCTAATGCTTCAATAAGTGCGCCACTTTTACCTAAATTTCCATGGTTGTTGGAATGCTGATTGTATCGCACCATTATATCAACTATTTCTCCATTGGCGCTATAAATAATTTTTTCTGCAGGGTAATTTAAAAAACTGAAACTTGTTTGTACACCCTCCTGCAATATAACACATGAGGTCTTTTGCCCATCCTTAATTTTATCAATACTATGCCTGTTTTTTTTATTTATATGCGATAAATGCTCTAAATCTCTTATTTCAAGTACACCCATGCCAAAGGTGCCGTTATTAGGTTTTAAAAAAATATAGGGTTTTTCATCTATTTTATGATTTTTATAATCATTGTCTATATCATAAAACATTGCCTTGCCTTTTAAAAAAATTGATTCAAGGCCGGTTTTATTTCTAAAGTCTACATTTTGTACTTGCTCTGATCTTAAAGAAATCAGAAAATCATCAAAACCGAAATGATTCGAAAATTCTTTTACTATTCTGTTATATATTTCAAAATGCGTGGATTTTTTTCTTGAAAACCAACCAAGATATGGGGAAGGGAAGATATTTTGATTTATATCTATTAGGGAATCAGGCATCCCTGATGTTAAATCATTATTCATTATGATGGCATCTGGGGTCCAACCCTGTTCTACTATTGTAATATTTTTATCAACTTTGCTGATTGTTCCAGCTACTTCCCATGCAAATTCAAGGCCTTCACCATTTAAAACGCTAATTCGTACATCTGCACCACTTGCAGACTTTATTATATCTTTTAATGTTACTATGTTGTGTGCATATAGTTTATTTTTTGTATTTCTTTCCGCTATTAACAAAATTTTAGAAAAATTATACTTCTCCAAAAAAGATTTAGTTAACTTAATTGCCATTTCTCGACCATTGATTGATAGATTATTAAAACCTGCTGGAAATAAATTACTATCTACATGGGCTATCTTAAATTCAGAGATTCTTATATCTAAAGACATAAATATAGGCCAGCCCCTACCATTTCTGAAATTTTCTATCCAGTCCTCCATTTGGTTTCTTTTATTCTGTATTAAATCTCTTAAGCTCTTAAACATCTAATAGACATCATATAATTTGACAAAGCTGATATGGACGCGGTTTCAGCACGCAAAACAAATTCACCAAGCGTAACGGGAATAGCACCACAGGAAGAGATTATACTATCATATTCATCTTGAGTAAATCCGCCTTCTGGGCCCACAATCAATACTACATCTTCATTTATGGTTTGTTTAGCCGCATCAAGCATTTCAACACATTGATTATTCAGGCTTAAAAGTATTATTTTGGCTTTATTTAAAGATAGAAAGTTTCTTAAAGTATACTCCGTGCACACTTCTGGAACATTATCTCTAAATGACTGCTCTGAAGCCTCTTTTGCAATAAGTTCTGCTCTTTTTAAATTGAATGACCGACATATGCTCCTTTCTGCAATAAGTGGATATATGCGGCACACACCCAATTCTGTAGCTTTTTGAATGACAAAATCAGTTGATTTTGGTTTTAGAATAGAAAACCCTAGAGAAATCTTCCTAAAAAGCTTGTTGCTCTGCTCTTTAATGCAAGTTCTACATATTAGCATAGGCATTAGATTAAATGATTTTATTTCAGCTTCCCATGTTCCATCTATGGAGTTAAAAATATTAATTTTATCACCAACTTTACATCTCATTACATTTTTTAAATAGTTTAATTCATCTATGCCAAGATGAATTGGCTCACCTTCAGAAAATCTACTTAAAGGGGTAAATAATCTTATTATGCTCATAAAATTAGGGAAGTTATATAATAAGATAGAAAAGTAAATATTTTCTTTATGCGTGGATTGACGATATTTTGTAATATTAAAAATCTGTCTCGCATCAATTTATATTAAATTGGATTTTTTAACCTATAAACTTAGCAAGATATAGCTATTTGAGTTGAATTAGCATAGGCGGTATTATCCATATACCTCAAATAAAATTGATACAACTCAATTCCGATACTTTTAAATCAAAAGATTTGATATGAATGTATTGCTTTATAAATCATTACACGATTTATATTATATAGCCATTTTATTTGAGATGGCATAATACTTCCTGCATTACAGTTATTATCTATGCCAATTTCACTTAAATAACTACATAGACTCCGTACAAGAATTGCATGAATAACCCACCACAATATTTTCGGAATTTGCGCAGTGTTGATATAAATAGGCGAAAAAGACCTGGTCTAACACCGCATTTTATAACTTGAAATGAACACGATTTCAGACATTTAGCTACCTCACATCACACGAGCACTTGTTATACCAGCAGCAGCATCATTCATAACATGCTCTGTATGTGGCCCTATAATTTTGGAAAACTTCTCCATAGCGCGTAGGCATGTTAACATCTTATTCATTACATCTTGATCTCGACATTTAGTTGCGCACTGAAATAAATCCATACCATCATGATTCCTTCTAGAGAGATAACTACTTGCATCAAAAACTCTTCTTTGCTGCATCTCTGCATAACGTTCCAATAAGCCAAGACTTCCAACAAGACAGGCTCTATGCAAAATATTATCATGCTGCATATCATCATTTTTCTGTTTTACGGCAGCATTGTCAATTTTATCTATATCTTTTTCCAAAAGACCTAACAATACTGAATCCCTAGCCCTTTCAGACTCTTTGGGATTTGATGAGATATTAATATCACCTACCATCTTATCAACCTTTTCTAGGTCACCCTCTGCGGCAACAGCTGCTAATTTATTTATGCATTCCACCCTATGCTGCTCAAATTCTTGATAAGTATCATAGCCCCAATACTCTTTTTGGAAATCAATCTCTGGAACATATCTAGGAGTAGGTTTATATCCACCTATTACCCTATTCATCTCATTCATAATTTCAGTAGGTATTAAATTTTGTAGATTCAGAGGTAGTATAGACATTAAACTCCTTATCATTGCAGCATCTAAAGAAGTAAATGGGGGTTTGAGTCCTCTTAGGCACTGTTAACAAAGGTTTTGCCAAATAATGGAAAAGATGCAATATTATATTGGAGGCGATAAATATGGTATTTAGATGGATAAAAGGTTGTTTCCGATCGACATTAAAACGTTCAATGAATGGGTTT
>NZ_JARGYT010000040.1:0-10501 GCF_034470605.1 Candidatus Cyrtobacter comes | reverse complement strand
CGCTAAACTCAAAGAAAATCGACGCTTAGCATTACGATTTGAGAAATCCGATCTCTCTTTCCTTGCCTTTATAGCTTTAGCATCTATTAAATACAACCTTTGTTAACAGTGCCTAATCTCATAAGTGGTGACGCCCATACCACTAGAATAAAATTCTGTACCACATTTAATACCAAACAAGCCTAACGCCTTAGCGCAAAAACCCTCCGGTGAATGAGAAATAATAACACTCTTGCCGGTAACAGTAACATCGATATGATCACTATTTCTAACGGCTTTCCAAAATTCTATATTGAAGTATAGATTTAAAGAGTTAATAAACCCAGAAAATCTCGGGGGCCCATGGTCATTAATAGCTTGAGATTCGTTAGCATATCCTGCAATAGAAACCCTACTATTATTACTATAATCTATATCAATCTTTCTCCTTAGAACAAATGGCTTTGAAACACCACCTGCCCTAAATTTTCCCCAAAACATATATAAAAATACCGAATTATTTTTAAAAAATGAATTAAATTACTAAGTATAGCAATCTAAGCTGAGTGGCATAGCGATATTACTACATGTTATCTATGCCACCTAAAATACACCACCTATATATAAATAATACCTTAAGTATCAAAGTAATACTGCTTAGATGGGATTATTTTGCTTAAATGTGGCTATCCGACGTGACCGGCACCGCCGATAGCGAGTGTGTCACCTGGTGCGGATTGTGGGTCACCTAGTTCTTTAGCACCACTACCAGCATCACTACCAGCATAACTAGCAGCATCATTATCAACTGCTAGTGGTACTTCGTCGCTTGCCTTGGCTGTAACAGGGAGTGTGAAATCAGAATCCATAATGCTACTAAGCATTTCATCTTCAACTATAGTAAATTGATTAGCCTCAAAAATCTTACCAATACTTGATTCAAGTATAGCCCCTAAAGATTCGGTATGCTTAACCTTAAATTTAGATATAGATTCTGATTCCGGAAAAGTAAAACTACCCTTAGCACCCCATAACCATTCAAAAAACTGAACAACCCTATCTTGTCCAAACACTAGACCGAATGACCACAGAGCACCCTTAATAAAAAATGGGCAGGTTATTACACTTTTTTGAGCCAAATTAGCATATGGTAAATACACATCTTTATCATTAATATTACGAGAGGTGACGCCCATACCACTAGAATAAAATTCTGCACCATATTTAATACCAAAAAAGCCTAACGCCTTAGCGCAAAAACCCTCTGGTAAAGGAGAAATGATAATACGGCCGCCGTCTCCTCCGGTAACAGTAAATTTAACAGCATCACTATCACCCTGATAACTCTTCTTAATGCACTCCCAAAATCTAATCTGGAATAGTATATTCAAATGAGCGGCAATCTCAGGAATTTGAATTCGCTTACCAACATGATTGTCTTTCAGATACTTTTTAAAAGAAATCCTACCATCGCTAAAAAAATTTTGATCAATCTCTGCATCTAAAACAAATTGCTTTGAAACACCACATGCCCTAAATTTTCCCCAAAACATATATAAAAATACCTCAATCTAATTACAGATCAGTATATTTTTTGTAAAAAATACACTGAATCAAATAATTAAATATACAGAATTACAAAATTTACAACCAATAATAAATATATAAAACTATACGAATCATGAGCTCACTCAAATTAAATCACAAAGCCAACAAGACCTAATAACGGCCGAATAAGTAAAAACTGTCAAACGATTTTAAAGGTCATTTTATTTTGCCGTGTGCTCAAGAAATACAAAATTAAATTATAGCTAAAGCGTCATAAAATAGTTACTCTATTAACATTGTAAATACTTTAATTATCATTGTGTTAAGTTTAATAAAATTACTTTTTATGTAATCATTTTGCTATATATACCGAAACTTACTAATCATGAACCACAACCTATGATTATCTAATCACAATTGAGTTCTCGGTTATGATACAATCCATTTTTGCATCATACTCCTCGATATTAATACTTGCTACTTCCTGAAACGAATAAGCAATACCTATCTTTTTATAGCTATTGCTGTTAAAGAAAAATCTATCATAGTACCCTTTACCATAACCTATTCTATTACAACACCTATCAAAGGCCACAAGCGGGGTGAGAATAATATCTGGAACCGTTATCTGAAAATTTTTACTTGGCTCCATTATCCCATATTTCCCCTCTGTTAAATTTACAGCATCCCAAAATCGGAACTTGAGCCTATCATCTGAATCTATAACCGGCAAAGAAATTTCATACCCCTCCGTATATAACTGTTTCAGCATGTATAATATATCTACCTCACCATTTATTGGGTAATAACCAGCAACTGAAGTAAGGCCAAAATTCTTTATAAAAAGCAAGGCATTTTCTGCTATTATAGATGATAAACTATTCCTTACCACAGCATTTAATGCCCGCCTTTCGCGCAGCTTATAATCTCTTATGGCTTGCTTCTGTATCATAACCAAGTTTACCCATTTCTTCTAAAAAATTCTTCAAATTACCCCTCTCTTTTTGCTCTACATTTAAAAAATCTATGACATCTTGAATATGCACTTGATAATTCTTTAAAATACCAACATGATGCATATATCTTATATATATAAGATACGTACTAAGCACATCTAGCTCGCAATAATCTCTGATTTCCTTTAATTTTCCATCATAATACATATCCCTTACCATAGAACCTTCTGTATCTAGCTTACCAGGTATATTTAAAGCAGCGCATACCTCATTCATTTTAACCCGTGCAGATACCCCAAAATCAGAAAGTGCTTCCACAAGATCGCAATGCCAATTAACACTATACCTACTATTATAACTATTCCACTTATCCCCACTTCTATGCAACCACGCTGCCTGCACACCATGAATCATCGCTCTATACTTTAGTACTGGTATATCAAAACTCCTGCCATTAAATGTAATTAGCCTTGCTATTGGTGATGACAAATAATCAAAAAATCCACGTATCAAATCAGCTTCGCTAGAATTTAAATTTCCACCAGATCTAAGCTGTTTTATCTTATAAAACTCATATTCACCTTCATATTGTATCTCAGCTTCTAAGAAGCTTATACAAACAACCTGATGGAATGGCTGCCTTAAAAAGGCATTTTTCCCACCAGTAATATCTAAATGATATTGAATAATCTTATTTTCTATTTCTACATCGCTTGATTCATAATCAACCAGAAGCCTTCTTGCTGATAAAATATCCGGTATTGTCTCTATATCTAAAACAAAAAATCTGCTATGCAACATATATTCACTCTATTTTTAGGGGTTTATTTATCGAATTTTATTATATAGTATTTTAGCCGATACCAAACCTAATACCAGGGTGTATGACTCACTTCAAGTTTATATAAAAATTTTTAGGTTTTTTCATGATTACTGCATATGTATATGAGGGAAATGTAGTTAAGAAGTTTGATATTAGTACTTCTAGCGCCCCTCCAGCTGGCACCACATGGATAGATGTGGAAAATCCATCTTTAGAAGAAGAACAACGATTAGAAAAGAAGTTAAATATCAATATACCAAGCCGAGCTGAAGTAAATAAGATAGAAGTCATGAGCCCTTTTTATAAGGAAGAGGAATGCCATTATATGACAATCACTGATCTACAAAATACAGCAGGTGATAATTTTAGAGGCATAGCTGTAACATTTATATTAACTAATAAGTTTGTTATAACACTAAGGTATACTCAAACTCCTACATTAGCAGCGTTTTCATCAAGAGTGATGCGCGCACCTATGATATGTAGCTCTCCTGAAATTGCGGTTATTCATATGCTAGATGTAATAGTGAATAAAACTGCCGAGACTTTAGAAACCGTTGGTAATGAACTAGATAGATTGTTAGATTCTGTTTTTAAGAAGGGTAGCACTGGAAGCACGAACGTTTCTTCTGACTATAATGCTGTAATCAGAAAAACAGGACAAACTGGTAATACAATATCAAAAAATAGAGAGAGCTTGATGAGCATCAATAGAATGCTACTATATTTCAGTCAAATTGAAACAGAGATCGGCCATTCAAAAGAAAATAAGCTTAGAATAAGGCATATAACAAGAGAGGTAAACTCACTTAATGAATATGCAAATTTCCTTTCTCAAAGAAACTCTTTTCTTCTAGATGCCACACTTGGTATGATATCCGTTGAGCAAAATATGATAATAAAAATATTTACAGTTGCGTCTGTAGTATTTATGCCACCTACCCTAATAGCTAGTGTATACGGAATGAACTTTGTAAATATGCCAGAATTACATTCAGTAATTGGTTATCCTATTTCTATTTCAGTTATGATAATCTCTGCGGTGCTCCCTTATGCATTCTTTAAGAAAAGGAAATGGATATAAAAAAATTTATAGTCTGCTTCTTATTCTTTTGCACAACATCTTTTGCACTTCATGAACAACCAACACTTAGCTTCAATAATCTAAAATTACCAAATTTGAAAATATATGATGAATCTAATAATGAATACCAGCTCAAAGATTTTCAGGGCAAAGTACTTTTAATATATTTTTGGGCAAGTTGGAGGTTAGATTGCGTAGATTTTTTGGAAAAACTTTCATCGATGAAAAAAAGATTTGTTTATGATGATATAACCAATATGGAAGTATTACCAATAAGCATTGATTTTAAAGACCCACAAGAATTAATCTCACTATATGGAGAAAAGAAGATAAATAATCTACCACTATTTGTAGATCCACATAGAAAACTGGCGGCGGAATTCGGAGTAGGAGATATTCCATGCCTCATAATCATTGATAACAATTTAGTGGAGGTCTCAAGAGAAGATATTGATTTTAAAATGGAGAAAATAGAAGAAGAAATTCTAGAATATTGCCTCTCAAAACCCAAAAATACAGCCAATTAGTATTTATTGAACAAAAACGTCATAAAGAAGTTATGTGGCTAAATTCTGAAAAAATTTTAGTTATAATTGAGTTAAGTATAACAAATTTACTTATTATGTAATTATTTTATACAGCTTTAGACATATATATAGCTATTTTAATTTGAGGTGATAGATAATACCGCCTATATTACAGCCTTTGTTATGTTAATTCAGCTTAAATCACTATATCACCAATCCTACATAATAAGCTCATAAACCAAATTAGCTTAGTTGGCGCATAATTATTAACAGTAATCCTTAACTTTTATTACTACTTTTGATATATATTCAGTTGAATAACAGGTAATATATAGATAGTTAAAAGCGCATGTTCCGTTTATTTACTAATTATGACTGTGCTATTTAAAGAATCATGGCGCGCACTTAATCCACAAGCATCAAAGCAAGAGAGAATGATGGCACTGCACGAGTATGCCAAAGGCAGTAATCAGCAGTACAAAATCACTCACGAAAATACTCAAGGTAAAATGACTACAACAATAGAAGACAATGGCTTTTTATCAAAGCTCCTTGGTAAGTTTCGTCATATACATACACTGGATGCAAATGGTACCTACACACATACTATATACCAACCAAATCCTGGTATCATTACCAAAATACTATTTAGAGTATTTTCTTCTATTTGGGATGTGTATGGAAAAGTAAAAAGTTTTTTCTCTGCAGGGAGCAACTCATCAGATAATGATCAAGCAACCCAAAATAAACAAGAGCTAAAGAAGCAAAATGAAACAAATAAGACGATTAGTAAAACTGACAAACCTATTACCAAACAACCCGCCCTCCTCACAGAACAGGAGCTAAAGAAGCAAGATGGAACAAAGGCGGCTGTTAGTCAAACTGATAAACCTATTACCAAACAACCAGCCCTCCTCACAGAACAAGGATTAAATGGACAAGATGGAACAAGGGCTGGGATTAGTAAAACTGATAAACCTATCTCCGAAGAACCAGCCCTCACCACAATAGAAGAATTGGAAAAGATTATTTACTCTTTAAATAATCTAACATCAGAGTCCGCGTTGATTAGCATTGCCGATATAATTGATGCAATTTCAAAAAACACCCGAATCAAAAATCGTATTAAAACAGAGTCCAACTTCAGCGAATTATATCTGGAATTACAAAAATGTTTCGCAAAAGATATTAATGGCAAATCAACCATAAATATCCAGAAGTTTCATAAGTTAATAACTGAACATCCAGAGCTTTTGAACGATAAAGATATAGGATTTCACTGCCTGAGTCTTACATTACAATATTGCCACGATTCACTTAGCCAGTATTTTGCATGCATGCTAGCCCTCACACGGCTACGTGATGCAATTAATGAACCTAGATGTCAAGAAACCCAAGATACTGTAATCAGCACAATATTTCATATTAAAGATTTTCAAGATAACGCTAGGTTACTCTTTGAAAATCATATAATTTTCGAAAAGTTAAAGGAAATCCTATCTGTATGTACAAAAAATGCCGATAATACAACTATTTATGATTCAGTACTCAAACATCTAAACAGTGCAACTGAATGCTCAGCTATGCACGTAAGGAATATGCAGTACTTTTGGGAGCATAACTTATGGTTCAAAACTGCTGTTAGATGCTCATGGGATTGCTTCAGGGATATTTTTTTAACAGGGAAATCCGATCATGCAAATATTGTACATTGGAATACATTAAAAGATCTTGCAAAGAAGCGCATTCAAGATATGGGAGGCGATCCTAAGGCTTTAGATGCACTAGATGTATGGGAGAATAATCCACCCACTACAGAACTTTTATTAGACTTTGTTAATAATAGCCTAGGAGGTGGGCCTAATCAAGAACTAGCAATAGGGCATAAACATGATCAAGATGATGCTCTATACACTAACACCACAAAAGAACTAGCAATAGGGCATAAACATGATCAAGATGATGGCTCTATACACTAACACCACAGAAGAACTAGCAATAGGGCATAACAACTCTGCTCAAGATGATATCTTCGTGTGCATTAATGATTCTTAGGTATGGCTTTTTATTGCCCTTAATTTAGTTAATACATTTCATGCCATTTCAATAATTTTGAAATGTATGTGCGGTTTATATGCGGTAACACAAGCACTAATTGTTTAGATTAATCTGATATTAAATTCTATTAGTTCCTCTATGATTTATTAAGTATAGTACGTACAGTTGGGATATGTGGCTCCCCCCTAAAATTTAGCGCATTCTTATAAACAGATGAGCAGGTTTTTATAGATTTATCACAGCCAGGCATCAGTTCAATTATATCACCTGTACTAAACAGTAAATTATCTAAAATTATCGTAATATTGGATCCATTTATAGAATCTATCTCAATTTCTCGCCCAGCATTATTACCAGATATAAACTTAACACTATTATATTGTTTTGTGATATTTTCTAAAATTCTAAACTTGTTTTTACCTAAAACCTCCTCAATTTGCCCTTTTAAAGCCATTTTAGACCTGTCAAATTTACATCTATGATCTCCAAAAATTGCTCTACAATTCAAAGAATAAGCTTCAGTCAACGGCCTTTGTAGCAAGCTCCCTATACCATATACCGTAATATAAAGTACTTTATCCGACATTTTGATCTGTGATACTATACCACTTTGTATTTTTTTTTCTTCTGTAAGCGCCTCATCTAAAGTAAATATATCTACCGAACCACCCTCTATCAGCGATGAAAATACCTCGATTTCTCTTTCATTTTTATCATACATAAAGACCCTAATCTCAAAATTATCATGCTCTACATCACGTGATTTAGATACGCTACTTACCGAGCCTAATCTTTGGGCTTCATAATATTCTTCCTTGAAAAAGAAGCCCTTATTATAATCTGAAAAACATATTGAACCATTATATATGGTATTTATTTTACAACATGTTATCTTAATTTGAAACTTTTCCTTCATAAAAGGCTCTAAATTATTCATAAATTAGTCGTAATTAGCAGGAGATTTTTTTATGAACGTGTATCTTGTGCGCAAAATTATATGTCTGGAAGGTCTTATGTTGCATAAAGTAATATGGTTATCTGATAATTGTGTGTTAGTACTATGAAGATGAAAAAAAATTTTATAAGCACAACTCTAATTTTTTCTATATGCGCGATATTGTTGTTTTTCACTCAGCCACCAGTTAGCCTATCTCCCTCTTCGTGGAAGTTATTGATTATATTTATAGGCACCATTGCTGCAATAATATTCACATCCGCCTCTATGGAACTTATAGTTCTAATGAGCTTGGCAATCTCGGTCGTCACAAAAACCCTAACAATAAATGAAGCATTATTTGGGTTTGGCACACCAATAGTAATATTTGTTGTGTTTGCATTCTTCATCTCTAGAGCTGTTATAAGTACAAGCATAGGAAAAAGAGCAGCTTTCTTTTTTATCTCAAAACTTGGTGGCAGTTTAACTGGGATCTCATATGGATTGATATTAACAGAACTCTTTGTTGCTCCAGTAACACCAAGTGCAACAGCTAGGGGTGGCGGAATAGTATACCCAATAGCGCAAGCACTCATAGATAAATATGAACATAATTCAAATAATAGGAACGTTTCAAAATATCTAGTTCAGCTTTGTTTTCACGTTAATGTGATTACAAGTGCTATGTTTATAACGGCAATGGCTGGAAACCCTCTGATAGTAAACCTAGCTCAAAGCATCGGTGTAAATATAACATGGACTAGCTGGGCTCTGGCAGCGTTTGTTCCTGGAATAATTAGCCTTTTAATATTACCTACAATCTTACAATTCTTGATAAAACCATATATCTCTGATGTGAAATCTGCATCTAGATTAGCACAAGAAGAATTGGCCAAGATGGGTAAAATTAGAACTAATGAAAAAATAGTTTTATGCACATTAGTTTTTTTAGTAACATTTTGGATACTTTCGGATGTTATAGGTATAGGACATGCTACAACTGCAATTCTTGGCTTTTTGATCCTTGTATTAACTGGCGTGATGAGCATGGAAGATGCTGGATCATGCAGTATAGCATGGAGAACATTTATATGGTTCGGTGGATTTATAGCAATGTCTGATGCTCTAAGCAGTAAGGGGGTCACACCATGGATTGGCGGTATTTTTTCCGATTTTTTCTCATCACAACAAACACAATTTGCTATACCATTGCTTTTGCTTGTTTTCTTTTACATGCATTACTTTTTTGCCAGCATTACAGTTTATTCATCAATAATGTATACAACATTTGCTCTTGCGCTTATTAAAGTAGGGCTTAATCCGTTCATTGCATGCATAATACTTAGCTTTTTTGCCAATCTTTCTGCATGCTTGACACACTATGGCATATCATCAGCACCTATATTTTTCTCATCCGGTGTTGTGAGCGCAGGAAATTGGTGGAAAAATGGTTTTATCATAAGCCTGGCGCATATACTTGTATGGTCCTCTGTAGGCTATGTTTGGTGGCATATTATAGGCTATATTTAGTCTTTATGGTGGGCTTTTATAGAGCTATTCAAAAAATAATACTATAATAGTCCTCCTTTTATTGATTATCAGCACTCTTATTATATTTTTGCCTAGTATATTAAGGAAGATTAACTATTTGATATTGATATTTAGAACTAACACTTAGCTTGAGGGTCATTAAAGGAATTATAGTAGCTAGATGACAATTTAGACTACAGTTTGGAAAAGGCTAAGTATAACAACCAATTATTGACTATACGCAAGCATCCAATAAAGGGCTATATGAGAGACAACCAAATTGAACCTTTTATTTCAAGAATCATGCTAGATCCGAAGATATCGCTCATGAATTTGGCATCAAATAGCGCTTAATGAGACGGCTTTAGTTATAAAACCCTATGTGAAAGCAGGAAAGCCAGTCAAATAGCTATAGCGGTATAAAATGATTACATAAACAGTAATTTTGTTAAACTTAACCCAATGATAACTAACACATTTTCAAAATTAATCATGTGCCATTTTTATGACGCTTTAGCTATTTGAATTGAATTAGCACAGCTATGTATTAGATATCACCTCAAACAAAACAGCTTAGCCAACGACCTATTAAAGTCCTTTTAGAAATTTTTATGACGCTTTAGGTAGTGTCGACATTTAAGATTTTTATGTGCTGCTATTTTAGCAACTCATTATGAGGCTAAAATGTTATATGACTTGAGGGATGATCAATGGGAAATTATTAAAGATATTTTACCTGGGAAAAGTGGAGATAGAGGACGTAGAGGATACGATAACCGTGGATTTATAAGAGCAGTGATGTGTGTTGCCAGAACTGGTGGGCCATGGAGAGCGCTTCCTGTGGAATATGGCAAATGGCCTACAGTTCATAAAAGATTTATTAGATGGGCTAAAGCTGGAATATGGCAAATGATACCTTAGCCGTGGATAGTGATAATGAATGGTTAGGCACTGTTAACAAAGGTTGTATTTAATAGATGCTAAAGCTATAAAGGCAAGGAAAGAGAGATCGGATTTCTCAAATCGTAATGCTAAGCGTCGATTTTCTTTGAGTTTAGCGAA
>NZ_JARGYT010000039.1:0-10993 GCF_034470605.1 Candidatus Cyrtobacter comes | reverse complement strand
AAACCCATTCATTGAACGTTTTAATGTCGATCGGAAACAACCTTTTATCCATCTAAATACCATATTTATCGCCTCCAATATAATATTGCATCTTTTCCATTATTTGGCAAAACCTTTGTTAACAGTGCCTAAACTCTCTGATAATATTCTAGTAGGCTCTGCATTTTCCTATATGGGGGCGAATATTAAGGATAACACAGAGAAAGATAAATTAGATTCAAATATCTATGATCTTATACTATACGGCAGTTATGCAATTACTCCGCAAAATGAGGTGAATTTTACTTCGAGCTTCGCAAAAATCAAAAATAGCGCATCAAGATCTATTTCTATAGGTCAAATGCCGCAAAGAGTAGCTACTTCACACAGCCGTGGCTCTGCAATAAGTGTTGGTGCAAATTTTACTCATAATACAAATATCAATAAATATCTAAATATGAAATTTAGCACAGGTATTGATTATCATTATATCAGGAATGGTAGATATAAAGAAAAAAGCGCAGATTCATTAAGCTTACATGTGCGTAGGCAACATATAGAAAGGCTTATACCTTATATCACTATCGGTGGGCACTATGACGCCTCAGATCGCGTATCGCTAGAGGCAAGTTTGGGGATCGCATGTAATATATTGAGTGGTCAATCTGTGGTTAATGCGGCATTGAAGGGAATTAATGGTACAGATACTAAAACCACTAGCTTTAAAGTGGAAGGTCTATTGCAGCCATCACTATCTGCACAAACAGGCATAGCAATTGTATATAAATGCAGTGAGCGTATCAGTGCCTCTCTTGGCTATAATGGTAGCGTTTGGAGCGGTGATTTTAGCGAAAACACTGTATATTTTAGAGCAAGTATCAAGATTTAAGCTTCCATATCTATTAAGAGGGCCTTGTATGATTTATAAGGCCCTTTTGGTCTCTTACAGTATGTTTTATAATTTGTATTTTCTTTTTTACTGTGATAGTCATCTCGGCTCTGGTTTATCGCATCTTTTTATATGCTAGGCTCAATAAGATCTGGTTTAAATAACTGGTTTGTTAAGGCGATGCTCATAGTATTAGCCGCTCTATTTCTCCTTTCAGGATTTATAGGTTTTATGAAGGGAAATGATGTAGCATTTAAAATTGGCAGTTCAGATTATTCAATAGCGGAGTGGAAAAAGGTACTAAGAACTAGATTAGAACAATTGAGAATGAATAATATAGAACTTGCTAAGCAAGATTATTCAACACTAGTCAATAACCCCTATATTGTGAAAGAAGTATTTAATAAATTTGTTATCTCAGAATTATTGAGAATAGAGGCGAAGAGTTTAGGTATAGAAATAGATGATTCTACAACGGCGCATTATGTTATTGATGCAATGCCGCACTTGGTTACAGATGGGAAATTTGATACAGAAAGGTTTGAATACATGCTGAAAAATACCGGCCTCTCCAAAGAGGCTTTTATGAATTTGGTTAAAGATCAAATCTCATCAGGTATCATTTCAGAAGTATTTTATTCTGTGCCATTATTAGATAATCTATTTATAGAGCAAATTGCATATGCTAACCATATGCGCAGAAAAATCAGAATATTTGAAATTGATTATTCTAAGATTGAGAGCATTCAAGAACCAACTGATGATGATTTAAAATTGACATTAAAGAAAAATTTATCACTGTTTACAGTACCTGAGACTAGAAATGTCTCTATATTAAAGATGCCAGCAGCACTGCTTGTGGATACAAAAAAGATATCTGTTCAAGATCAAGAGGTAAAACAAGCATACGAAGCTACAAAAAGCAAATTTACTACTCCAGAACTTAGAAAATTACAGGTCTTAAGATTTAAAAATAAAGAAGACGCATTTAATGCACATAAAAGCGGTGATTCTTTTAAGGCTATAGCAGAAAAATATAAAATCGAATATGAGCAAAATCCAGAATATATCTCAGCTTCAGATTTAGGCTCAATTGTATATGATAATGCAGAGAGTAATATATTCGCTATTAAAATTGGATCAAAAAGTGCACCTATACTAACAGCAGCAGGTTGGGCTATTTTTAATGTTATAGATTCTAAAGCAGAGATAATAAAGGATTTTGAATCCGTTAAAGATGAATTAAAAAAATATGTATTCGATCAAAAATATATAGATATTTTTAATGATAAAGTTGAAGAAATAGAACAAAAACTTGAGTCTGGGGTTAATATGAATGTAATTGCAAAATCTTATGGGCTCAAAATTCAATCAGCTTATATATCAGCTAATTCCGAAGACAATGAAAACTTTGGAGATATTATAAAAAATACAGCAATCTCCACTCCAAATGGTGATCTTTCTTCTGTAAAACATATAGATAAACAAAATGCATTTATACTAAAAGTAGAAGAGATAGAAAGAGCGTACGTAAAAGACTTTTATAAAATAAGAAAAGAGCTGATTCCAATATATGAAAAAGAAGTAAAAAAACAAAAAACTCTTGATCTTATGTCCTCATTCAGAAAAAAGCTGATATCTGATAATGTTGAACTAACAGATATACCGGCTGAAAGAAAATTTGCCCCTGCACATATTCATATATTTGAAAAAGAAATAGCAATTTCGCAAGAAAGCACCAAAGATGAAAATGATTCCGTGATACCACATAATCATCTCTTGGAATTGTTCGCTACAGAAGTTGGCGAATTTTCGCAAATATTTGAAAAGGGTGGTAAAATTACTATGATACGCGTTCTTGCAGTACTCCCAGTAGAGAAAAATTATAAAAAAACCTTGGAAAGCGCTATAGCTTCTGGTGTATATGATGGGGTTATAAAAAATATACTTTTCTCAAGTTATATAGAAGTATTGAAGAAAAAATATCCTGTAGAAATTAAGAAGCTATATGATTAAATTTGATAGGGTTGCCTCTTTTGGTATGGCCAGGGCAGGTCTTTTAAAAACTGCTCATGCCATGATAGAAACACCAGTTTTTATGCCAGTCGGAACTCTGGGTACTGTAAAGGCAATTACCCCACAAAATTTAAAAGATACAGGCTCTAAGATAATATTATCTAATACATATCATCTAATGCTCAGACCAGGTGATGAATTGGTAGAAAAAGCCGGTGGTTTACGAAAATTTATGGGATGGGATGGCGCGATATTAACAGATTCTGGTGGCTTCCAAGTTATGTCACTTTCCGCGCTCAGAAAAATTACCGAAGATGGTGCTATATTTCAATCCCATATAGATGGCTCAAAACATTTATTATCACCGGAAAGATCGGTCCAAATACAACATTCTCTAGGAAGTACAATTACTATGGTGCTGGATGAATGTATAAAATATCCATCCACATTCCAAGAAGCGCAAAGTGCAATGGTACTTTCTTCAAGATGGGCAAAAAGATCTCTTGACGCATATAAAAAAAGAGAGGGGCATGGAATATTTGCAATCGTACAGGGTGGGCAGTATAAAGAACTAAGACTAGAATCTACGGAGCAACTAAAAAGCTTTGATTTTGATGGTTATGCCGTTGGCGGTCTTGCGGTTGGGGAGCCACAGGATTTAATGATAGAGGTACTTAGCTATACCGTGAATGCACTACCAGAAAATAAACCAAGATATCTTATGGGCGTTGGCAAACCAAGCGATATAGTTAAGGCTGTACAGCAAGGAATTGATATGTTTGATTGCGTATTACCAACACGCTCTGGAAGAAACGGGCAAGCCTTCGTAACTGGGGGAAGCTTAAATATTAGAAATTTAAGATATAAAGAGGATTTCTCACCACTAGATGAATTATGTAGTTGTTATACATGCAAGAATTTCACGAAATCGTATATAAGGCATTTGGTTAAATCCAATGAAATCCTTGGGGCTATGCTTCTATCATTACATAATTTACAACATTACCAAGATTTAATGAAAAAAATAAGAAATAACATAATCAACGGTATCAATCTTGATACATTGTTATATGAGCAGGATGATTTGTAGCCTTACTAAAAATGAGGTACCCCACTATTAATGAATCAAGATTAATAATCATTATTAAAAAAGAGAACAAGAGGGGTCGTATGAATGGAATCGCAATATCTTTTTTCTCCTCTGTTAAACCTAGCTAACTACTATAACCGTTTTATTTGAGATATGATACTTAATAATACTCTTTACGTTACAGCGTATTAGCCTTATTATGCTAATTTAACTTAAATAACCATACCTAATTCATGAGTTATATGGCATGCTTTTCTTACCATATGAAAATGTAACCATGTGATAAGCTCTATAATTGCCGGTCTTCTTGCGTAAATCATGGATAAAATAAAAGGTCAACGCACCCAAATTTAGCTTTCCTGCATCTTTTAATCGCAATGTTGTATTGTGTCTTGTAAAAGTAGTTCACGCTGTGTATATTACTCATTAGTATGCGCCGCTAATCCGGCTTTGGTTTTTATTTTGCGAGAGTATATTTGCAGCTTTACGATATCTGTGACTCTGTAGTTACATATGTGGTTGCGTTTTTCTTGCCTCATCTTGAAGTTCGTTTTGTATTTTGTTTGTTATGAACAATAGTTATCCGGAGCAAGGCGTTTTAGAATATAGAGAAAATAAGCTCAAAAAACCTCACTGGATAAGAGTACGAACTAAGATCGGGTTTGATAATTCTGATACCGCAGATATAATAAAAAGACACGGCTTGAATACTGTATGCCAAGAAGCTGCATGCCCAAATATAGGTGAATGCTGGGATAAGAAACATGCTACCTTCATGATACTTGGTAGTGTCTGTACGAGAGCTTGTAGATTCTGTAATGTTCAAACTGGTGTACCTGATCTACTAGATCCACATGAGCCAGAAAAAATAGCACTCGCGATTATGGAACTTGGTTTAAGCCATGTAGTTATAACGTCTGTAGATAGAGATGATCTTGCCGATGGTGGGGCCTCTCATTTTGCAAGCTGTATTAAACAGATAAGAAAATTATCACCAGATGTAACTATTGAGGTTTTAACACCAGATTTTTTAAGAAAAGATGGGGCACTTAATATCGTGATAGGCGCAAAACCTGATGTCTTTAACCATAATATAGAAACGGTTCCATCGCTGTATAGTAGAATACGACCTGGTGCAAGATATTTTAACTCATTAAATTTACTCAATACCGCTAAAATAATAGACAGTAGTATGTTCACTAAATCAGGTATAATGGTTGGTTTAGGCGAGGAAGAAGTAGAGATCCTCCAAGTTATGGATGATCTTAGATCTGCTCAAGTTGATTTTTTAACAATAGGGCAGTATCTACAACCCACACAAAAGCATGAGCCTGTACACAAATATGTTACACCAGAAGAATTTGAGCGTTATGCAAAAATTGCCAAAATAAAGGGCTTTTTAATGGTTTCATCCAGCCCACTTACCAGATCTTCTTATCATGCTGGCGATGATTTTAAAGAGCTAAAAAAAAGAAGAAAAAATGCTCAGCAGCAAGCGTGATAAGGTTGTAAAGCAAAACACCTCTATAATTAGGGTGGTCATACGCATCTTTGTACTTAATGCCAGCCTTTTCCTCTCTATACTTATTTGCGGATTGTTAGTAATTTTTGCATCAATTTATAGATCACAAATCCAAGGTACTATAGACCAATTACTGATCACCTCTAATAGGTACTTATCGTTTAGAATTCCAGATCTATACTATAAAATGTCTAATTATATAGATGCTAATTATGAGAATGAGTATTTAAGGCTCAAAGTCTCTGGATTAGAATCTCAAATCATCGGTTATAAGGCTTTAAGCGCAGAAATTGCAGAGCTAAAAAGTATGCTAAGTTATACATCAAGTTATGAAATTGATTACATAACAAGTGAATTTTTGCCAATTTCTCAAGACATTATGGAAAGTAGTATAATGATATTTGCCGGTATAAACCAAGGGTTACAAGAAAAGCAACTAGTTACAAGTAAAGACAACCTTGCCGCTATCCTATATTCAGTAAGAGAAAAAACATCTAGGGCCAAATTAATACACTCTTATGGTGTTAAAATCCCCATAATTCTATCTAAGAGTAATATTCGATGTATTACGTTTGGTAACGGCTCTCGCATACTACTAAAATATTTACCTCAAGACGTTAACGATATTGAAGGAGAAATTGTTTTAACATCAGGTGATGCCAAGATATTTCCACCTGGGATAAGAGTTGGCATAGTTAAGAAAGATCCAGGCGGGATCTTTTATGTTAAAACGTTTTTCGATATAAATAAATCTGGCAAATTTATCTCAGTAATTAAAGCAATCAATAGCGATAAAGTAGATTAAAGATCAATATAGCCAGTGAATTAATCAAAATCTCGTTTGAAATTGCCACCCCTCTAACAATTATCACATTTGTACATCGATTATGAAATGAACTCTTTTGAAGCTATTAATATAACTAATTATCAGATAGCAAAAGATTTAAGTTTTTTGCTATCTATTTTTGCCGCCATAGTTCATACATTTCTTGTCTTGCGTTTTAGCATATATCTTGTTGTGGTGTGAGACTTTAGATGGATACCCAAGTTATACCCTCGTTATGCACTTTGCTTTACACAAGTTATAAAAGAGAGTACAGCATCTCACTTTTATCGCCTTGCTTTCTTGCAATGTAGCTAGGCTAAACCCATCTTCTCTCAGAGTATCACCGTACTTATTATTTCTAGTGATCCATCTTTAAATCCCCCCTTTTTCCTTTTGAGCTGCTTTTTTTGCTGCCGTATGCCCACGCCAATTTTTCTGGATCTTAGCAGCGGCACCATGCATCATTTTCTCCCTTTCCTCCTTTGCTTGTATACCAACCTTATCCCATGAGATATCAGTAGATCCGGGATTCGTTGAAGTCTTTGCGTTCATATTTACCGCATGCATATTTGGTTCGCAGGAAGGTAACCCATTATTTTCAGTATCATGCTCTATAAGAAATTTATACAAAAGAGACGTGTATGTTTTTGATGCATTGCTATAATCTACTTGTGGGTTTGAGTTTTGCAATTCATTAACGAACTGTGAATATAGTGCTTTTACTAATGTACATGGTCCTGAATAACACATAACAGAACCTGTAAAAAGGTCTTTTCTCAATGTCTCGCATAATTCTTTAGGAGAAGAATTATAGTCGACTATTTTAAGAGCTACCTTCCATATTTCATACGCCCACTCTTCAGATACTTTTCTAAAATCAGCCCCGTTAATACTATCACAAATTTCTTCAATAGCCTTTTCCATTCCCGGCTCAAATTTATATATACTTTTTGTATTTTCAAAAGACTTTCTGAGACATTTTTCCATCAAAAATTTTGCATTAAAATTTTCCTGTAAGAAGCGACGAAATTCAATAATTCCATTTGTATTTGGATTAGAATTTATGAATTCCTGAATAAAAGCTATTAGCAGTTGATTATTAGGGTTAGATCCTACTGAACAAACTCCAGGAATAATATCATCCAATAAATTACTAGCCCCCTTCTTATAAGCTTCTAACATTTTATTCTGACAACTATCTATAAAATCTAGTGCTTTAGGATGTAAATTACCACTTTCATCTCTTGCAAAGGCTAAAAAATCTGAATAAACAGACGTAGAACCAAATATATCAGAACATACATTAAGAATCACACAGTGTTTTGAATCGACAGCCACACCATCTAGCTTCGAGAAATTTAAAGGAGTATCAAAATCAGAATAAACACCCAATTTATCTATTATAGGCACTAAAACTCGTGCAATATCAGACGCAGCAGCAGGGTTGCCGCCAATGCCTTTCTTCCAACATTCTAACTCTGTATTTATTAGATCAAATAATTCTTTTTCAGTTTTATGACGTAACTGATCTTTAAAGCTTTCTAAGCTAACTGGTTGAATCTTATGCTTTGCACAAAATGAATTTAGCTCATTAACAGCATTCTCAGAAAGTAACGCCTCACTATAAAGAAAACTAACTGTTGCTTTTGGATTATCATTTACCATCTTGATAAATCTTAGTTTGTTTTCTTCATCAAGACATTTTTCTGGATTACTATTAAACCAAATTTTATATAGTTTGTTTATAGGAACTTGATACATCTTAAATATATAAACGAATTACCTAATGACATCAGTTATACAACCAACTCAACCATTAATTGTAACCTTGCGTTCTTAAAAATCAATAAGAAGCATATATATCACATTTTGCCAAATTCTATCTCGTATTTCCCAAACCTTGGGCTTTTACATTTTCCTCTCCAGACACAACAATTTTTAACAATCGCGATACCTTATTGCTGGACCTTTTTACTAAAAAAGAATCATAGCAAAAATCTATTTATATGTAAAAATTTTACAATCTTTATAATTCTTATAGCTAGACTATTAGCACATCAATATTTCAGCAAACATAGTTTAAGAGCTATTTAAAGATAGACTTCAAATTATAATGATGATATTCAGTCCGTGCTTATTTATGGGTCTTTTGTATAACTCTTAAAATAAATGAATAAATATTTTAATCTTAAGATAGTAAGAGAGATCTTTGTTGTATTATTCGTTGTGGTAATAGTAAGATCTTTCATTTTCGAACCTTATAGAATACCTACCGGCTCTATGATACCGACTCTGATGATCGGTGATTTTTTATTTGTATCTAAGTACACCTATGGATATAATAGGTTCTCAATGCCATTTGATTTACCATTAATTAATGGTACGTATTTTTATAAGCAACCACAATATGGTGATATAATAGTATTTAAAAAAGAACCTGGAGGCGTGGCTTTGGTGAAAAGACTTATAGGATTACCTGGTGACGAAGTACGAATCATAGAAGGGAGGCTATATATAAATGGGCAACGCGCAGAAAGAGATTATGTGGGCAGCTGTAAAGAAAATGAGATAAAGATGGAAGAACAATTTTGTGAAGTTTTTCTAGAAAAATTTGCAGAAAAATCTTATCAAACTATAAGCTCTTCTGGTGATACATCAGATTTTCCTAATACTACCGCAACCTATAAGGTACCGGCTGGGCATGTGTTTTTTTTAGGAGATAACAGGGACCATTCTGCTGATAGTAGATTTATAAATGATATGGGATTTATCCCTGTAACAAACCTTATAGGAAAGGTACAAATAGTCTTTTTTAATTTAAAAGATTTAATGAGCTTAGATTTTACAAGGGTTTTTAAAAGATTTAAATGAAAATAAGCTATAATTTCAAAGATAGTAATTTATTAAAACAAGCATTAACTCACCCAAGTCACAAATCTTGTAATAAAAACCCGTCTTATGAGAGATTAGAATTTCTTGGCGATAAAATTTTAGGGGCTATAATAGCCAAATATATATATATAAAATTTCAACACTCTCCAGAGGGGCACTTATCTTTAATGCATTCAAATTTAGTTAGCTCTGAGGCAATCAATAAAGTAGCCAACAAGGTCTCTATTGGTGAATTTATTATAATGGATAAAGGAGAGGAGAATTCTGGCGGCAGGAAAAATGCAAACAATATAGAAAATGTAATGGAAGCTTTAATTGGCGCTGTATTTTTGGACGGTGGCTATCAAGAAAGTGAAAAATTTGTCTTAGATCTATGGGAGGGAACTTTTTCACGTGATGATATGATGCATAAAAATCCCAAATCTTTACTACAAGAAATAGTGCAAAAAAGTGGTAAATCTATCCCAACATATGAAGTAACAAAGAAATCTGGCCCTTCTCATGAATCTATTTTTGAGGTTTGTGTCACGGCGCAAGATATTGGAAGCGCCCATGCAGACGGCAATTCTATCAAAGAAGCAGAATGTAACGCTGCTTTAAAACTAATAGAAAAACTTAATCTAAAATAAGATGGAAAAAAGCTTGATCACCGTATCCTTAGTAGGCTTACCAAACGCTGGAAAATCTACATTAATAAATAAAATTGTTGGACAAAAAATTTCTATAATTTCTCCTAAGAGCCAAACAACAAGGTTTAATATAATAGGTATAAAAAATGTTGATAAATGCCAAATAATATTTACTGACACCCCAGGTTTCAAAAATTCCAAAAACGCACTTGAAAAGCAAATGAAAAATTTTGCACTTGAAGCCATTGAAAGCTCAGATATTACCTGCGTAGTAATCGATTCATGCAGATTATGTAAATATGGTCTAGATAAGAGCCACTTACCAAATGGAATTCAAGGCTCAATATTTCTTCTAAATAAAATAGATAAAATAAGAGATAAAAGGGTACTACTTCCTCATATGAAAAACATAGGTGATATCTATAATCCCTTGGATATCTTTCTCCTCTCCGCTACTAAATCTACTGGCATAGATAGTTTCACAGCAAGATTATGCGAACTTTCTAATAATAATCCATGGATGTTTGAGAATGACGAAGTGACAGATATTAGCCAAAAAGAGCTAGCCCAGGAAATTACGAGAGAAAAGCTATTATATAGGATACAGGACGAAATACCATATTCAGTTCAAATAACTACTGAACGGTGGGAAGAGCAAGGAGATGATTTATATATTAATCAAACTATCTTTGTAAATAAAAATTCACATAAGGCAATAGTGATTGGCTCAGGGGCAGCAAACATAAAGAAGATAGGGCAAGATTCAAGAGCAGAGATTTCTAAACTACTGGACAAAAAAGTAAGACTTTTTCTATATGTTAAAGTACTGGAAGATACAGACCTTTAAAATAAATCTCTAAAAAGATCTGTCTCTATTAAATATTAGCTGCTTTATTTGAGATGGCAACATGTAATAACATTATCTATATTATAGCCAACTAGCTATGCTAATTAAGCTTAGATTACTATTCAGCTGAAGCTATATAAAATGATTACATAAAAAGTAATTTTATTAAACTTATAGATGTTTTATTTGAGATGGCATAATACTGGCATTACCTAATAATTATAGACAATAGAATGAGATTATGCCTATATTGGAATAGGAAGGAGAAAATGGATGACAATTGAATGTAGATATTGCGGTTGT
>NZ_JARGYT010000038.1:0-11058 GCF_034470605.1 Candidatus Cyrtobacter comes | reverse complement strand
GTAATTAATTGATTTACAGGCTTTTTCTAACCGCTTAAGTGTTTGGCAAAACATAGATCTTTTTCCGGGATCCGCCTTTGGATGATTTAGTGTTTTTTTATAACCAATCCCTAGACGCTTTATTGCATACTTAATACATGACTCAATTATTCCTAATCTTTTAGCATGGCTATCTGGATGATCCAATATATCTCGTATTAATGCTTCTTTACTGAGCTTTTCCACGGTTTATTCCTAGTTTTCTGAGGCTCTATCGCCTTCTTCCATCTACTTTAGGTTCTAATAGATATGTAGAAACTTAGATCTTCATATCTTCTGCATGTAATTTCATTACTTTCTTTCGAAATTGTAATGTCATTTTACCTCACATCTACTATATATTATGCCATTTTATACTATCTTAGCTATAGATGGTTGTTTAAGTTGAATTCGCATAAGCTGCAATATAGGCAACATCTACCTCAAATAAAATAGCTATAGAGAAATTATTGGCCAATATGAAACAGAGGTAACATTAGTACTTATCTCTATGATGATGTAGTTAAATTCTTTCAATACGCAAACCTCAATTTAACTTACCATAGTAATTTGAGTTGAATTAAACAGGCGTGATATGATTTTTTGATCTAAATGTGACTACAGACTCATACAACCTAGGCATAAGAGAGTATGGCGAAGGTTCATCAAACCAGGCACCAGGAGCTACATAAAGTATTTTCTTTAAGTAGTTATACGAGATTATATAGCGCCTCTTTGAATTACGCTAATTAAACTCAATTTACTATATAATAATGAAATTATACAACACCCTAAATTCGCTATTATTCTTGCTGCTCAATTCAATCACGCAAATACAAGAGCCGCAAATTCAGGATGCGGCATTACATACAAAGTAGAAACTCTAATTAATTTAAAACCACAGCTTTCTTGCCCATACATTTATAGACATACAAGAAAATACCCACTTATGTAGTAATGCCTTAATCTATATTCTCCTCATCATCATGATATACAAACCCCTCATTGCCAGGCTCGGCAGTTTTCTTAGGGCTCGATTGCTCTTTTGGCTCATGTTTTGAGCCTTGCTTCTCAACAACATTCCCAATAACTTCAGCATCTTTAGCATCAAAATATGATGCATCTAGCAATCCTGATGCTATCTCTCTTAATGCTAAGATAGTACTTTTTTCATTTTTAGGACCGGTAGTAATCATGACAGGCGAACCTTTGGCTATATCCTTTGCCCTTAAAGAGGCAACTATAACAAGCTCAAATCTATCCGAAACTTTAGGAAGGCAATCCTCTACTGTAACCCTAGCCATTTAATTTATATATAAGGGAATAATAAAATTTATTAAACACGTATCATTTCACCTCTTCATTAACCTCAGTATGGCTAGGAAGCAGTGTAGCTATCATAGAATTTACCTCTTCATCATTTCTGCCAACCACAACTTTGATAAACGAGGAATGCTCAGGATGCAAGCGGACTTCAACATCATAAAGACCAACCTCCTTTATTTTAGATGCAAGCATTATATGAGTTCTATTCAGTGAATAAGAGTCAATTTTAAGCCCATCACAGAGGGACTCAGCTATATCCTTTAAACTAATGGACCCATATAGTTTATTATCTTCAGAAGCTTGCATTATAAACTTCAGAATATGACCAGAAACCTTTTCACACAACACAAATGCAACAGAAGATTTATCAGATTCCTTTTTACGAAGGTCATCTTTTATTTGTTCGTAAAAGGCAATATTTTGAGGTGTCGCAAATAAAGCTTTCCCTTTTGGAATGAGAAGATTTCTGCCAAATCCAGCGCTCACATGTAAAACATCACCGGATTCACCTAAACCGTTAACCTTTTCTAATAATACTACTTTCATAACTTACCTAACTTAGATCTTTTGGACAAAAGGCAAATAACCAAGCATTCTGGCTCTTCTTATGGCCTTCTTTAGCTTTCTTTGATTTTTTGCAGAAGCACCTGTTAAACGCGCAGCCAACATCCTACCACCTTCAGATAGCAAAAACCTGAGATTTTCAAAATTCTTATAAGAAATATCAATACCATCCAAAGGGCATTTTCGCACCTTAGGCGCGTTAGGCGCGGCTCTATTAAAAAGGATAGTATTTGAGACTACCTCAACCCTATCAACCTCCGGCGTTTTTGATCCTAAATTAACACTCATAATAAAAGCAGAAATAATAAACTTACAGACCTATTTTTTACGCATAGAATGCGCATCTCTAGTGTCCAATCTTAAAAACATAAATCTAATCACGTTTTCACTAACTCTAAAATCGCTTTCGAGTGCATCAAGTGCTTCAGAAGAACCGTCCACCTCCATTTCTACATAATGGCCTTTTTTATTTTTCTTTATAGGATAAGCAAGAGGCTTCAAACCTACATAATCCCTCCTTACTATATTGCACCCAAAACTCTCAAGAGATGAGGCAGTGGAAGAAATGATCCTCTGAATATCTTGCGCAAGGACATCTTGCTTCACTATAAAAGTACACTCGTAACGAGACATATATAAAAGTTAAATCCCCAAGAAGGGAGATTATATACCCCTCTTGGGGAGAAATGCAACAATTTAGTTCATTAATGGTTAAATTAGTTGCATTATGTTCTTTCTAACTAAATACATATATTAACTCCAATTAAAATACCTAGGATAGATTTGGCTATAAAGGGAGTTATATTGGGTTTAAATTAATAATTTAGTTTATCATACTATTATTTATGCAAAAGCTATAAGTGGCTTTATATGTTTGTAAAATAAAGATTTTATAGATGAAAAATGCGCTTTATTATCGTTCTTTTTCAAAACATATCTCTTTCATCAAAGATAGTATTGCATCACCTTTGTAAATATCAGGATATTTTTTCAAATGGCCGTTTAAATGTACCTATTAATCTTCTCTTTATACTTTTTATAAATTAAGTCACTTATAACCAGCACTACATAACATTATGATTTTTACTATTTCACAATAAAGCAATTTATCTTCCTATTGACACGACAAGCACTCTTCATATTTTTCTGTATCTTGTGGTGGTATTGCCATAGAGAGCTGCTTATAACGTTCTTCTGATCTGATTTGACTATCAGGTCGTTGCAAAGATTTAGACCTACAGTAATAAAAGCTCTTTAACCCTTTGAGCCACCCTTCAAAATGTAGCATATGGAGGTCTTTTTTATATATATCAGCGGGCAAAAATATATTTAGAGATTGTGATTGGCATATATATGGAGTCCTATCCGCCGCAAGCTCAATCATCCATCTTTGATTTATTTCAAAAGCAGTTTTAAACACGGCCTTTTCATCTTCACTCAAAAAATCCAAATGTTGTACCGAACCTTCATGCTGCATTATATTAGACCACGTTTCCTGCGTATCCATGCCCTTTTTAGCTAAAAGCCTTTTTAGATACTTATTTTCAACATTAAATGAGCCAGTAAGTGTTTTTTGCATATATGTATTTGCGGAATATGGCTCAATCCCCGGGGAGCAATTTGCCGCTATTATGGAGATCGAAGCGGTAGGAGCTATTGCAGTTTTATGTGAAAAGCGCTCATGTATGCCATAAATCTGAGCATCAGGGCATGCACCCCTCTCATCAGCTAATTTTCTTGACGCCTCATCAACTTTATTTTTTATATCTCCAAATACTCTTTTATTCCAAGATTTTGCAACCACTGATTCCAATGGCACCATCTTGGATTGTAAAAATGAATGAAATCCCATCACACCTAGCCCAACACTCCTTTCTCTGTATGCTGCATATCGTGCATTTTTCTGTGTATCTGGGGCATTATCTATATAGTCCTGAAGGACATTATCTAACATCCTCATGATATCATAAATAAAGCAATCATCATCTTTCCATTCATCATATTTTTCTAAATTTAGCGATGAAAGACAGCATACCGCTGTTCTTTGATTACCAAATTGATCTAAACCAGTAGAGAGCGTTATTTCACTGCAAAGGTTTGATGTTTTGACATCAAGGTTATTTTTCTTATATACCTCAGGCCTCATATCCCGAACCCTATCCTCAAATACGATATACGGCTCACCGGTTTCTATTCTGGCAATTAATATTCTAATCCATATATCTCTCGCCCTTAAAACAGAAATTACCTGCCCTGTTACAGGGCTTTTCAGCGCCCAAGGCCCATCTTCAGCTACAGCGTTCATGAATGCATCTGGTATCATAACACCATGATGTAAATTTAGGGATCTTCTATTAAAATCGCCACCTGTAGGCCTTCTTAACTCTATAAATTCTTCTATCTCAGGATGCGATACTGGAAGATAAACCGCTGAACTTCCTCTTCTGAGACTGCCTTGCGATATAGCAAGCGCTAATTTATCTTGAACTGCTATAAACGGTATAATTCCTGAAGTCTTACCATTACCCTTAACTTTCTCACCTATTGAGCGCACCCCACCCCAATATGTGCCTATTCCACCTCCATGCGAAGCAAGCCATACATTTTCATTCCAAGTTGAGACTATACCCTCCAAACTATCATGCACCTCGTTAAGAAAGCAGGAAATAGGCATGCCTCTGGTTGTGCCCCCATTACTTAAGATAGGTGTGGCTGGCATAAACCATAATTTACTCATATAGTTATAAAGCCTCTGAGCATGCTCCTTATCATCGGAATAGTGCTTTGCTACTCTTACAAATAGATCCTGATATTCCTCGCCAGTCAGCAGATACCTATCCCTTAAAATAGCTTTACCAAATTCAGTCAAGTTACCATCTCTCTCTCTATCAATTATGACTGACACGCCAACTAAATAACAAATTTACAGCAGGCTGGGATTCTATATCTAGTTATTTACTTTTGCAATAAGGCTGATTAGAACGATATATAGCTTATATGTATATCTTGTTTACGCCCTAAATATGCTTATCAATTATTGTCAACTGGTTAGACTGCATGGGGCTAGATGCGCAAAGATGGCTCAGGCCTGTAGCAGCTAATTTGTAAGATCAAGAAATAAATTTATAATTGTTGACAATCTTAAACAATTTATAGCAAATCCTAACAACAACATAACTTTGATTAATATCAATTACAAAATTTATAGAGCCTTCTATATGATATTTTATCTGCGGTTATCACATGTAGATGCTTGAACCTTTATAAAAAGAAGGCTTGAATTGCGCAACACAATTACATCTCTCGTAACATATTCTAATTATATGTAGCTCTTTACTATCTTAGGTGGCTCACCTACTCTTCTTAGAGTAGAGTGATATTTATAACTTATATGAGAACCCAAGAGATAAACCCAGAACTGAATAACATCGCGCGGCGTATTTTGGATATAGCGGAATCAGACATAAGACAAGAACTTCTAAAATTGTATAAAAAACTTACTAATAAGAGTGACAATGATATTATTGAAGATTCTGAGCTTGACGAGTTTTGCAAATCAGATGCCGGGGCAAAGTATGCGGACTTTGCATTGAAGTCATTAGTAATGTGTGACATAATAGCTGATGCGAGGAATGATGCTATAATGGCTACCAACAAGAATTTTACCAATACTAACAAATTGTACAGAGACTTTGCAGACCAATCCCATAAAACCCTAAAAAAAACCATTCAAGAGTGCATTAGATCTTTATATGGAGTAGAAACAAGCCATCCTAATATAGATTATAATACAGAGTTCTTCAACCAAGCTTTAGGAGATGCTATATCCTCTCTTGATAGCAAAATTCAATCAAAACGTCAATCAGCAGCTTTTCTTAGGATCAAGATTATGAATTATATTATCATCGATTATCTAAATAACCTTTATAAACTTAATGGCAAATTGCCTAAAACATTTTTCAAGGACGTTGTATGTGAAACATTAATTGAGCTTATAAATAATGCTATAGGCCTTATGAAGTCCGTCGTAGGTCTTTTTAATGGTGCAAATGGGCCAGCTGCTATAAAACAAAATAATAATTTCCATCTTGAAAGATTAGAACATATAAAGAAGCTAGAGGAATCATTAATTAAACTTCGAACACTAAAGGAGCAGGATCATGAGGGGCAGGATCATGATGGGCAATATGATGAGGCCGCAAAACATCTAAAAGAGGTTTTTACAACTGTAATGAGTGATTTAAAAAGATTAGGAGATAGAAGCGCCAACCACTCCTTACATCGTTTATTCGTTGACACACCATGGAACGCATGGCAGAGAGTTTTAGATTATATTAAACAGGGGCCTGTAGACCAAGGCAGTATATACACCCTTATAAAAAACATGGATGCTGAATATAATAAGCTTACGCGACACGCCAAAAAAATGATAGACGAGCAATACCCTGGAACCACAGGTCTAGACTATAAAACCGTTTCTGAACGTGGTTTTGCAACTGCTTTGCACTCAAGGCTTATTGCGGATATAAAGGGCAGTGAAAAGGGGGGTGGCGGCAAAGGCGCATAATGCTTGCAATACTTAAATTACTTATTTATAGTTTTATGTAGAGTTCTGGCCCTTGCCTCAAAGGCCTGCATCACTTTATTGCATGCTTTGGAAAAAAATACACTAACTACTTTATCCAATATTTTGTTTTTTAACTTTAGAGAAATTTCAAATGTCGCTCTTGTACCATCTTCTACTTTCTGCAAGCGCCAAGAACTATGCATAAATTCAAACAAATCACTCTCCGATACTATATTGATTGTCACATCTTCTGGATTCTTGTTTTCAAAAAAAACTTTAGATACGTAGCTTTCCTCAATACCAGCAAATAGTATTGTCATTTGCGCCTCCAGGCAGTCATTAAGTTTTCTTAATATTTTCGCTTCCTTACACCAAGGTAAAAAATCTTTATAATTATCAACATCAAGTAACACGCTATATAAGCAAGATACCGGTATATCTATAATACTCACTATACTCTTCTTTAACATATTTATAGTTAATGAGTTACATCACTTTTAGAATCTAATATACAAAGATGCCAGAAATTATGATTCAGATGAATTACAGAACTCAATGGCTTGATCAAGCCTTTCCTCTAGTGTTTCAACTTTTATTAAAAGCTTCTCCAACGAAAGCTCCAGATTACTTAAACCAGCTTCTTCTTTATGTATAGATTTCATAAGCAGCTCTAGCTCCTCAAATAGATTTTTTACCTTTGAGATATAAAACCTAGCATCTGCAGTGTAATCTGCGTAAATTAGACGATCGAAATCTAGCATCAGAGTGTCCATTTTGTTCTCGATAAAAGAATTCATAAAAAAAATCAATAAACCTGAGATCTAGCTTCTCTATCTGCCATTTCATTATAAAAATCCCCACTATGCGCTTTGACCCATTTCCACGAAAGTGGTAAGTCACCAGATAAATCATATAGCTCTTTCCAGAGATCTATATTTTTTATAGGGCTACCCCCTGATGACTTCCAACCATTTATCAGCCACCTTTTAATCCAGACCGTGATTCCGTTTTTCAAATAAGCACTATCGGTGTATATAAAGATATTAGCTTCATCACCTACCACCTTCAATCCTTCTATTGCAGACTGCAGCTCCATCCTATTATTTGTAGTATGGCCTTGAGAGCCCTTTACAATTTGAACAGAGTTATCATCAGATACAAGAACGGCAGCCCAACCACCAGGGCCAGGATTACCAGAACAAGCACCATCACAGTAAATCCTTAAACTCACCACACTACTGACAAAAGTAAAACAAATCGCAATAAACGCATACAAGTTCTAGTAAAATCTAGTCCTATTATAAAACAGTCTAAAAAGATTTTTACCAAATACAAGTAACATAATACATATGATTAAAGAATGTGTATTTAGCCCAGAGCCTTTATATCAATCTTTAATTAATCCCGATATTAAAATACATGCTATTCGTGAAATATAGCTACTTTATTTATGTTTCGCACAAATTCGACTATATCACCTATTGGTTCATTTTCAAGAAGACATGCCTGGCCAAATATGAGACTAGCCATACACTCAACCTTATCATTTTCCCCATTCTTATAAAACCTTAGTAGATTCTTTATAAGTTGATGATTCGGATTAATCTCTAGTATTTTTAAAGACCTATTAGGTAACTGTTTCTGCTCTAATAATACATTCTCCATTCTGGAGCTCATATGCCCCTCCTGTATAGATAAGCACGCAGGGCTATCTATAAGCTTTGTTGAAATTTGTACATCCTTCACCTTACCATCCAGAATATTTTTCAAGCAACTAATTAGAATATCCTTATCTTCATTATTAACATGAATTGCCTCAGAATCATCATTAAACTTCTCAATATGATCCAAATCTATACTAGAGCTTGTAACTGATCTAAGTGCATAATTTTTGTAATTACTAATAACATTAACCCAAAAATCATCTACATTATCATTAAGAAGTAGTACATCTACGCCCCTTTTCTTAAAGCCATCTAGATGAGGTAAATTCCTTAAAGAATTAAGATTAGAATTACCTGTTATATAGTATATTTCATTCTGACCGTCTTTTATGTTTTTGATGTATTCATCAAGAGTTATCATTTTATCCTGCGAATTCATGGAGTGAAAGATACATAAATCAAGTAACCTTTCCTTCTCATCTAGAGCTCCTTGGCATAACCCCTCTTTTATCACCTCTCCGAAATTAGACCAAAATACTGAGAAGCTCTCAAAATTCTCAATTCTCTTTTTCTCAAGTGAAGAAAGTATTTTACTGACTAATGATTTTTTAATTCTATTTACTATGTTGTTATGTTGCAAAGTTTCTCTGCTCACATTAAGCGGAAGATCAGCAGAATCCACCACCCCTTTAACAAACCTTAGATATGAAGGTAAAAGACCAGATTCTTCATCCGTTATAAAGACTCTATTGATAAAAAGTTTAACCCTGGATTTAGCCTGAGGGTGCAAAAGGTCATATGGCTTATTATTAGGTATAAATAACAGGCTTCTATATGAAACATTTCCCTCAATATTGTTATGTATTATAGCAAATGGTTTGCCTGGCATATAATAAATATGGCTGTAAAAACTTTCATATTCTGCCTCGGATACAGAATTTGGGTTTTTTATCCAAATTGCATCCTCTTTATTTAACCTGGTCTTTTCTCCATTTTCTATGAAATTTATTGGAAATGAAATATGATCCGAATAGGTCTGAATAAGATGTTGTACCCTATATCTCTCCAAAAATTCCGCCTTAGATTCTTTTAATTTTAAAACTACTCTAGTACCCCTAGCAAGTACAATATCAGATTCCTCAACAGAAAATCCCTCTTGCCCATCAGAACTCCATACATAGGTTTTTTCCCCTTGTGATGAATATACGGAAACACTCTCCGCTACCATAAAAGATGAATAAAATCCTACGCCAAATTGGCCTATCATATTTGCATCTTTAACAGATTGTATCTGCTCGATGAATTTTTGTGTCCCAGAAGTTGCTATACTACCCAAATTACTAATAAGCTCCTCTTGACTCATTCCTATTCCATTATCCTCTATAATTAACTCCTTATTCTTAGGATCGGTCCATATATTTATCTCTAAATTATCTGCGGCCCTCCCCTCATTAAGCAGCATATATCTTAGTTTCTCACATGCATCAGAAGAATTTGAGATCAGCTCTCTTAGGAAAATATCCTCATTCTTGTATACAGAATGTATCATCATCTGCAACACTTTGCCTACTTCTGCGGTAAATTGCATCTTATGCGTCATATAACATTTTGTAAGAATAAATAGCTTCAGCACTACTTAGTGAGCAGAAAATTAATATCAATACTTCAATAAAGAAAATTTATATGAGCAACTGATAGCGATGGATATCATATATTGATTATTTTAGCCATCTAGAAGCTAACCGGTTGAATTTATTGGTATTCTCTTTAGTATGAATTTTATTATGTTTTTAAGTAGGGTAGCATGAATAAGTATATTATTACTTTGCTGAAATTAATTACATCTACTACTATATTCGCACACTGTAGCTATGCAGCTATTACAGATGGAAAGTATGGTCACAATCAGGCTTTTAGTGCGAGCAGCCTTAGCACTCCACTTCCTGAATCAGGACGGGAATTTTCTATATACGGCGTTAATGCACCATGGATGTGCACACCAGATGGGAGCGCTTGCGTACCAATGTGGCTTGGTACAAGTGCGTATTTAGCTTGCCGTTATACTAATGACCCCGTACAGCCAGTATCATTACAGTTATACTCGATAGCTGGCGACAACCCACAAGATGCGTGGTTAGATGGAAATATATTTGGGCTAGATCATGCCGGTTTTTTACATGTTTCTAACGTTGATCAGAATGGCGCCATACAGAACGAACATAAAACTGTTTTTAAAACATTTATATCTAATTCAAAGGGGCTCAATATTGGAGATAGTACATCATATACACCACAAAATGGTGGCGCTGCATCACTTGCAGATCTACAGGCTTATCAAGCGACAACTAGATTATTAGGGCCAGGAGAAGAAGCAACGCCTCCTCAATCAAAACTTGCAGAGGCAATCATAGCCCTAAACAATAAAAAAGCTTATGGAATTGCTGCCATACTAGTTTCTTTCTTTGATTCTCTTGATAGTGATGTACGGCAAGCATTTACTAATTTAATAAATAATTCAAGTGTGGTGTACTCAGGGTCCGCATTTTCTGGTTATTCTAGTAATAGTACAGCCCTCTCCAAGGCAGTTGATCAGTTATTGCCTATCTATGTTGGCTCTGATGCAATATTAGATATCCAGGAGAGTGTATATAACACTGCCAAATCCAGGAATTTTATTCATAAGCCAAGGACTGGAAAAGACCTGTGGGTTGAGCCACTATACACAGCTTCTTCTCAAAAAGATCAAGAGAGTACAATTGGTTACGATATGAAAGCAAGGGGGCTGATTTGCGGAGTTGATACTAGGCACTGTTAACAAAGGTTGTATTTAATAGATGCTAAAGCTATAAAGGCAAGGAAAGAGAGATCGGATTTCTCAAATCGTAATGCTAAGCGTCGATTTTCTTTGAGTTTAGCGAA
>NZ_JARGYT010000037.1:0-11325 GCF_034470605.1 Candidatus Cyrtobacter comes | reverse complement strand
AGCTTACTCCTAAACGACCTATTGCATCATGTATGCCAGACTTGCTACCACCTAATCTAATAGCTCTTTCATAGCAATAGTCCGAAGGGTGTTTATCTTCAATCAATGCTTCTCTATTGATTACACTCCAAGCTCTTATTCTATTTTTTGGGGGGTCTAGCTCTTTCTTCCACCTAAGTTCTATCTGAAACAGTATATCTGAAACTAATGGCTTCATATGTCATACCTTCTTCATTTAACTTCATTAGCTTCTTTCTAAATTCTATTGGATATGACATTTTTTCTTTATATAGCATTTATATCATTTTTATCAAAATTAGCATGACATTTTATAACGGATTAGCTATACTGCTTGATAATGATATACATCTATTGCTTTTCAACTAACAGACTGTATTTTGTTCACTTGATTGATAAAAATCCGCTTCACCTATATCAGGCCTTAATTGCACTAAACTAATAGCGATAATTTTATCTCCGTTATCTTTAGAAATTACTCTCAAAGCAGCACTATAAAATCTCTTACTTTTTATCGCATAATCTAAGTAGGTAGTAAGAGCAGTAAACGTACCAATATCCAGTGTATCATTTTGGTGGTTTGGAATCTGCTGTAAATCAGCTACCGTAACCACCTGTAAAGAGCTATTATCTTGTTACCTATCATTCACTTTATATTCTTCCCAACTCATAAAATTACACCAAAACATAAATGTTTTAAATTCACACTTTATGCCAAATAACCATTTGTACCAGCTTATGAAATTTTTACTTCAAATTAAGACACAAATAAAAGCAGCAATACCAGAAACGTTGGTTGAAGATAATCTTTTAGCTCTGCTAATATTAGCAATACAGCACAATTATCATATAATTTATTAGAAGATGAATTTGTTACTTTTATAAATTGCGGCCGCTGCAATAAAAGCTCTATTTTATAAGAACAGAACCAACTAAAACCTATTTTCGGTGTAATGTAGCACTTATCCACATCCACCTTAATAATACTATTTAGCCCCCAATATTTAGATATACACTTTTTGAATGCAGGACTGTTATACAATGTGTCAAAACAAGTTCTATAATCAACATTTATATGGAGTTTCGTAGTATCTACATACACACCTGGCACCATTATATATTCGGAAGTTTTTCCACTACTAGGAATATAAATTAAATTATTTTGTTAACGCAAATCACCTATATAGAATAAAATTCCTTTATTTTCTTTGTAAACCTGTCCACTAATCCATTAGTACACATACGAACCTCTTTATAGGCTTCCTCGATAGTCTGATGCTCAATAAATTTATCTGGTATAAATATTTGCTCCAAATCTATTTTTACACCACTTTTTCCTAAAAATTCAGCCACATGTGACCCAAACCCACCAATAACCCCCTCTTCTACTGTAAAGAGTACTTCATGACTCCGCGCTAGATCTTCAATTAATTTATAATCAATTGGTTTTGCAAAGCGTGCATCTGCAATAGTTATGCTAACGCCATACTCTGATTCTAAAATTTTAGCCGCCTCAATACAACATTCTAACCTGGTACCAAGTGAAATTACCGCCAACTTTACCCCATGCATTATCACCCTACCAATCCCCAAAGGTATGGGCTTAGGTTTTTCTAATTTCTGTTTAGTAACAGAGCATTTAGGAAATCTTATAGCACATGGCCTATCATTTAATGAATATGCTGTAAATATCATCATTGCAAGTTCTTCAGGAGAGCTAGGGGCCATAACAACAAAATTTGGTATATTTGATAGAAAGGCTATATCAAATATACCAGCATGTGTAGGGCCATCCTCACCAGTGAAACCAGCTCTATCTATTAAGAACCTTACTGGAAGAGACTGTATTGCTACATCATGTATTATCTGATCATATGCCCTTTGTAAGAAGGTTGAATATATATCAACGAATGGCTTTATTCCTTGAGAAGCAAGTCCAGCTGCAAAAGTAACAGCGTGCTGCTCTGCTATGCCTGTATCAAATACTCTATCAGGAAAAATCTCTTTCATACTTTTTAAGCAAGTACCAGTAAGCATAGCCGCACTTATTGCCACTACCCTGTCATCATTTTTTGCTATATCTATTAACGTATCTACACAAAATTGACTCATACTAGTCAATTCTGCATCACTTTTTTTCTTATGTAATGAAGAAATAGTGTGGTACATCTCATCACATTCCACATGCCCTATAAAACCTCTACCCTTTTCAGTAATAATATGTAACAGTACAGGATTAGTAATATACGTATTATTTTTTATATTCTCTAAAACAGAAAGTAACGCATAAATATCATGCCCATCAACCGGCCCAATATAATGCATCCCAAGCCCTTCAAACAAATTATTACCAGAAATAATACTTTTCGCATGTTTTTCTGCTTTTTTTGCAAAATCTGAAAGAGAATTTGGCATGAATTTTATGAAATCTTTTGCTAAATTTCGCATTTTTAAAAGTGGGACTGAAGTTATTAATTTTGTTAAATATCTAGTCAACGCACCAACAGCCGGCGAAATAGACATCTTATTATCATTTAAGATAATAAGAAATTTTCCATTAAACTCATGCAATGATACATTATTTATTGCCTCATATGCCATTCCAGAGCTTAGAGCACCATCACCTATTACACTAATGACATTTGCTTTTTTATTATTTAGCTTATTTGCAATAGCCATACCAAGCGCCGCTGATATCGAGGTTGAGCTGTGCCCAGCTCCAAAAGTATCGTATATACTTTCACTTCTACGCAAAAAACCAGATATATGCCCCTTTTTCCTAACATCTTTAAGTGCATTACGCCTTTGTGTTAAAATTTTATGAGGATAAGATTGATGGCCTATATCCCATACTAACAAATCTTCTGGAGTATTAAAGATATAATGGATAGCTATCGTAAGCTCAACAACGCCTAAACTTGCACCAAGATGCCCACCACGATCTAGCGCAATACTAATAATTTCATCTCGGATCTCTTTCGATAACTCAATAAGATCCTCTGGATTCAAGTCCCTCAACTCTTTAGGTGAGTTTATATTATCTAATATTCTCAACTTTCAAACAAAATTTAAACATTACTTAGCTATCACCTTAGATAACATAGATACAAATGTATCTGAAGTGGCAACAATAATCATACTATAAGAAAATATAATAATACTGCTGCAGCCTATAATACTAAATTTATTAAATCTCCTTCAACTGTATAAAATATCTATTCCAGATATTTTCATTGATTGGAAGACCTAATAAGGCCAATCTTATCTTTAATCATATTTGTTTCATCATCACTTTCAGAAAGTATAAGAAAGAGTGTTTTTCCACCATCACTTATAACACTTAGTTTTGCATTTGGTAAAAACTGCTCCATATTTGCCTTATTACTAAGTATCTTTTTAACATTTGTTAATATAAAATCTTTTTTCTTATTTATATTATTACCACTAACTTTATTTTCTACTTCCCTCACGGTCATATTATTCTCTACTACTGATTTAGTTAGTGATTCTGGATCATCACTCGCAAGAATAGCCCGTGCATGACCTACAGTTATCTCTCCAGAGTTAAGCTTTTCTTTGATAAAATCTGGTAATTTTAAAAGTCTTAACATATTTGCTATATAGCTCCTACTCTTACAAAGCTTAGTTGCTAGATCTTCTTGTGTATAATTAAATTTTGTCATCAAGTTATTATATGCCTGCGCTTCTTCTAGCGGCTTTAGATCTTCCCTTTGTATATTTTCTATTAAAGCTATTTCGCTTATCTCTTTCTCTGTTAAATTTTTTGGTATCGCAGGTATCTCTTTAAGTCCCGCTGCTATTGCGGCCCTCCACCTTCTTTCACCTGATACTATTTCATACCTACCATCTCCTTGCGGATTAACAATTATTGGCTGTAAAACCCCATACTCTGCTATAGAATTAGAAAGTTCTTTTATTTCATTTAAGCCAATTTTTTTTCTTGGTTGATCATGATTGGGCCTTAACATATTAACTGATATGCGCAAAATCTGACTACCATTACCTGCAGTCGGTAACAAAGCTGAAAGACCTTTACCCAATACACCTTTTTTCATAGTCGCATCAATTATCACTAAAATCTAATATTTCTTTTGCAAGCATTACATAAGAGACAGAACCAAGGCAATTAGTATCATACAAAAGAGCTGGCTGACCATGAGATGGAGCTTCTGAAAGCTTTATATTTCTCGGTATAACTGTTTTGTAAACTAATTCCCCAAAATTTTCCCTTATTTCCTCTTCAATAGCCCTTGAAAGATTGTTTCTTCTATCGCTCATTGTTAAAAGTATACCCTCCATATATAATGCTTCATTAGCATAACTTTGTATCATTGATATAGTCCTCATTAATCTAACAAGACCTTCCATGGCAAAGAATTCGCATTGTACCGGCGCTATAACTGAATGAGAAGCAACTAGCGCATTTATAGAAAGCAGACCTAATGAGGGCGCGCAGTCAAAAATTATATAGTCCAAGTTAGATAAATCAGATTTTTCTAGCTTGCTTTTTAACAAAAATTCTTTGTTTCGTAAATTGACAAGCTCTACTTCTGCGCCAGCTAAATCTATACTAGATGATATAATTTTTAACCCATCTATAAGAGTATCTTTTAATATATCTTGTAGCAACACATCCTCTTCTATTAGTAAGTTATATGAACCTTGCCCTTCTTGCTTAACACCTAAGCCAGTAGTTGCATTTCCTTGAGGGTCCAAGTCTATTAAAAGCACGTTCTTTTTTGCAATCGCAAGTGCTGCAGATAGATTAATTGCAGTGGTAGTCTTTCCTACACCACCTTTTTGATTAGCAATAGATATGATCTTAATGTGCATTTATACTTTTTAGCATGGCAATACTACGATTATTCACATAATCATTGCCTATGGTCAACATATATATTGCATAATTATTTTTTATTTCGCGAAAATTTGTATCTTTCGGAGCATAAACCATATATGTCACATCGTTAGCAGCCGCCTCTTTTGTTAACTCTAAAAGATTTTTTACGTTAGTTACAGATCTTGAAACAATACAGTTAAAATTCTTACCACGAAGCTTTGAAACACAGCAATTTTCAACCGTTACATTTACCTCTAATTCACTTTTAACAAAATTAAGAAAAGATGCCTTTTTAATATTTATTTCTGATAGACACACAGTAAACCCAAGAATTGCTAAAATCATACCAGGAAACCCAGCTCCACTACCTACATCCAGAATATTCATATTGCCTGGAATCAATTTTGATAATTCAATAGATTGAGCTATATGATTTTTTAAAATCTCTTCCTCGCTCATTTTTCTTGAGATAAGGTTGATTTTACCATTCCATTTATTTAATAATTTCTCATAACAAAGTATTTTCTCAAATGTTTCACGTGAAACATTTTTACAAATCCTTTCGTAAATATCTTTTTTTAACATACCTTTTAACTATAAGTATTGAGGCCGGCGTTAATCCTTTAATCTTTTTTAGTTCATTCATATTTTTTGGCTTAGAATACTGAAGCCTCTCTACGGCCTCAGATGAAAGAGACGGCACTTCTTTATAAGAAATATCAGAAGGTATCTTTAAATTAGAATCTTCTTGCAACGCAGCTATATCAACACGCTGTCTTTCTTCATATACTCTGTAAAGATACTTCGCATATAATTTCTGCAAAACAATCTTACTATATAAGGAATTACTAAAATGCTTATATAGTAGAGTTATAGAAAATTTCGGATCTGGAATTAATTCTAATATCGTACGATTTTTCAAATCAGAATCAAAACGCTCATCAGCACATATAGATTCCAATCTGCTAAAATTATTTTGAATCTCTTGAAATACCTTGTTCCTTTTTTCGGAAATAAGGCCAACAGCTATACCAAGAGAGTGAAGCCTTTCATCTGCATTATCAGGTCTTAATGATATCCTAAATTCAGCTCTAGATGTCATCATTCTATAAGGTTCATTAACACCCAAAGAAACCAAATCATCTATCATAACGCCTATATATGCCTCAGCTCTAGAAAGCACAAATTCCTTACCACAATGCTTTAAAACTGCATTAGCTCCAGCAACAAGGCCTTGCCCAGCCGCTTCTTCGTATCCTGTCGTACCATTGATTTGACCGGCAAAAAATAATGATTTAATATTTTTAGATTCTAAAGTCTGAAATAACGATGTTGAATAAACGCAATCATACTCTATAGCATATCCATATCTTATGACCTTAGCATGACCAAAGCCAGGAATAGTTCTGATAAATCTATCCTGGATATCTGCAGGCAGTGATGTACTGATCCCATTCGGATATATTATATTACTTTTTAAACCCTCGGGCTCTAAAAAGATTTGGTGCGATTCTTTACCAGAAAACCTAACAATTTTATCTTCTATAGAAGGGCAATATCTAGGACCTATACCAGAAATCATCCCGGAATACATAGATGACTGATCAATATTATCTTTTATGATACCATGAGTGCTAGTGTTAGTGCGTGTGATATAACAATCTATCTGCTTTACATCTATTTTATCATTTAGATATGAAAATGGCTGCGGTATTACATCACCGCTTTGGACCTCAACTTCATTAAAATTTATACTATCTCTCTCTATTCTAGCAGGCGTCCCAGTTTTTAACCTAAATGTCTCGATTCCATATCCCCTAAGTTTTTCGGGTAATTTTGTAGAAGATATTTCACCATACCTACCGCCATCAGAGGCTTTAGAACCAACAAAGATCTTTCCGGAAAGAAATGTACCTGTTGTTACAACTATAGATTTTGCAGCTATATATTGCCCTGAAATTAATCTAAGCCCCCTTGCCTCACCATTATCAACATCTATATCAATTACCTCCCCCTCTATTATCTTTATATCCGCAAATGATTCTATTAAAGATTGCATCGCATCTGCATAAAGCTCTCTATCTGCCTGAGCTCGCGGCCCCCATACAGCCGGCCCCTTACTATCATTAAGGGTTTTATAATGTATACATGCCATATCTATCGCTCTAGCCATAAGACCATCTAGAGCATCTATCTCTTTTACAATAATCCCCTTCGCCACACCACCTATGGAAGGATTACATGACATTTGCCCAATGTTAGAAAATGACATAGTAACAAGGCATACCTTGGCTCCTAATCTTGCTGCTGCGGCCGCAGCTTCACAACCAGCATGGCCGCCACCAACTACAGCGACATCAAAAGTGGCTTGCATGAGAGGGATAAAATGGTTTAAAAAGCAGAGATGATACTTTAGTATCTATTTATTATCAAGTTCATATGGACCTGTTTTATCCAAACGAAAGAGAAAAACTTATAAAATATATAAGAGAAAATCACCCATGCAAAATAGCGGCACTTGACATCGGAAGAAAGAAGGTTGGCTTTGCTATATGTAACACATTAGTTAAGGCATCTGTGGCAAGAGTAAGTTTTGTTAATTGCTCCCTTAATTCGATTTCACAAAAACTAAAAGAAGAAAATATAAAAGCTCTTATTATTGGAATAAGCATGATGGGAGAGGAGATAATTGAATCAGCTCTTTATATAAAAAATTGTGCAAAAAAAATATGTACAAACCTTAATATACCAGGATTATTGGTAAATGAGGCATTTACCACTACTATTGCCGATTCTATTCTTAGATTAGAGGGGATGAATAGAAGAGAACGCAATCAAAAAGATGATTCAATCGCTGCGCTGATCATGCTAGATGAATTTTTAGAAAAGTTATAAAAGTAATAACGGCTACCATAATTATGATAATTCACTGTACGCTTCATGTTATTGCTATAACATGAAGCACTTATGATATTTACTATACAGCATCCAATATAATACCTTTTAACATACAACTTTATGCAACTTAGGCTTGTTAATTAGTACGTCTTTGCAGAAAGGAATAAAAAAACTCAATGAAAAATTTTGTAAGGAATACTGCCGTAATCATAGAGCATACTATACCCACTATCAAACATATAGAAAATCCCCTTACTGGCCCATATGAAAAAATATAAAGAATAATGCTAGAGATTACAGTAGTCACATTCGAATCGGTAATCGTTATAATCGCAGATTTATAACCGCTTTCTATGGCTTTTATATATGATGTTCCATTTCTAAGCTCTTCCTTAATTCTCTCATATATAAGAACGTTAGCATCTACCGCCATTCCTGTGGTTAGCACTATTCCCGCTATACCAGGCAATGTTAACGTAATACCAAATATGGAAAATACCGAAATTAATAAAGTTAGATTAAAAAATAACCCAATTACAGCAATAAACCCAAAAAATCTGTAAAATAGAATCATTATCAGCGTTATTATAGCACAACTCATTTTTGCAGAAATTACCCCATGCTCTATAGAATATGTACCAAGCCCAGGACCAACAGTTCTTTCCTCAACAACATTTAACTGCATAGGTAATGCACCAGCCTTAAGTAAAAGCGCCAATTCATTCGCTTTTTTCATATCAAAATTACCAGATATAGACCCAGATCCACCTGTAATTGATTCTCTTATAACCGGTATATTAAGTACCTTATTGTCTAATACAATAGCTATAGAATTCCCTATGTTTTTAGAAGAAATTTCCGCAAAACGCTTGGCGCCAAACTTATTTAGTTCAAAATTGACTATTGGTATACCTATTTCATTAATAGATACGAAAGCATTCTCCAATTCCTCACCAGTCATTAATGGACGTTTTTTAAAGATAACTTTTTTAGATTTATCCCAATCTAATATTAAGCAATCTTCATCAAAACCAATTTCAGTCTCATCAAACCTAGCAATACGTACAACTTTATGAAATGAGAGTTTTGCAGTTTTACCAACAAGCCCCTTAACTTCAGATGGATCTTTTGCCCCAGGTACCTGTATTAGTATACCACTCTCCCCTTTTTGCTGAACCTCAATCTCTTTCGTACCTTTTGAATCTACTCTATGCCTTACTATCTCAACACTTCTCTTTACAACGTTCTCAATAAGCTTGGCTACTTTGGATTTATCAACAGTTATTAGCGCAGTATTAAGACTAAACGAATAATCAAATATACTATCTAATTCTTTAAATTTCTTAATTAACAAATCATTATCTTCTACCCTAAAAGAAATTGCGATAGAACCATCATCTAATATATTTTTTGAAATCTCTAGCGCATCTTTTTCTATTGAAATCCATAAATTTGAAAGTTTCTGGTTTATTATAGAATTTTTGTATTTCTCTGTATCACCTTCCAACATTATAGATGCCCCTCCCTGAAGATCTAACCCTAAATTAAGACGTTTAGGGCGTATATATTCCGGAACTTCAGAAAAATAATCACTAAATATACTTCCAAAAGATATATATAGACTTATCGGCAATATTATTAAAAATAATATTGTTCTATACTTAAAAGAGCTCATCCCATATACCAATCAGCTAGTTTTACAGTCTATTTAAATCAAATGTTATAATACAACAAATGAAAATTTCTCTAATTTCATTAAAGTATTACTAGCATGGCATGATTAATAGAAACTAAAGATATACCCTGCATTAAAATTTTATAAATATTTACAATAATTTAAATCTAACATAGCCTTACTTATTAATTGTCCAGATATTGGTATAAATTGCTTGATAAGACGTTTACTCTCTATATTGGTGGCGTTATGCTTTCCACTGAATGTTGTTTTTGGCGTACCTGCTAGACTGAAGGATATAGTCTTTTTCGAAAGCATCAGAGAAAATGCGCTACTTGGTTATGGCATAGTGGTTGGATTAGAGGGCACTGGTGATAATCCAAATAATGCAGTATTCACTCAAAAAATGATAGTGGATTTTCTTGAAAAGCTCGGCCTCAATACCAAAGGTGATAAAATCAGAAGTAGAAATATAGCTGCCGTTGCAGTTACAGGAAGCTTACCATCATTTGCAAGGAGTGGTAATAAACTTTACATTAATGTAAGCACTATTGGCGATGCAAGAAGCCTTAAAGGCGGTATATTAACTGCTACTCCTTTATTTGGAGCAGATGGTAATATATATGCACTTGCTCAAGGCCCTGTGAATATAGGCACGGCTACAGATCCCAATCACTCAAAAACTTCCGGCTATATAACAGAGGGAGCTATTGTTGAAAAAGAGATCGAATTTTCGCTCAATGATATAAATGAAATTAAGCTTGCATTAAGAAATCCTGATATTGGTACGGCGCGTAGTATAGCCGCAGCGATAAATATGCAAATGAGAGGAAAATTTGCCTCAGCATATGATCCAGGTACAGTTAAAGTCGATATACCACTTGCTTATAAGATGGAGAATAATGTGATGGATTTTTTGTCTGATATAGAAAATCTTACAGTAGAGCCAAATATGACAGCAAAAGTAATAATAGATGAGGGCACTGGCACAGTTATCATAGGTGAATCTGTAAAAATTGGAAAGGTGGCTATATCTCACGCTAATATGGTTATAAGAGTTGGAGATAATGATCTTTTATCTTCTATACTAAGTGCTAACAAAGAAGAAGAAAACGAGCCAGGTGTTGGTTTTTCTATGCTAAATGAATCTGCAGATCTTTCAGATTTGGTCAATAACTTAAATTTGTTGAAGGTAAAGGTACATGATCTTATAACCATACTTATAGGTATACAAAAAGCTGGTGCATTACACGGTTCTTTAGAGATAAGAAGATGAATAATTTAGAATTTGAGCTTAAGCTTTCCTATCTTTTAAAGCTGTTGGAGATGGAGGAAAAATTGATAACAGAAGGAAAATTTGACGTTTTGAACAATCTTCAAAGAGAAAAACAATACAAGCTAACATCAATATTAGCGGAAGTGAAATTCCTAAATAAGAGCGATGCTAGCATGCCAAAAATCAACACACTAATGTCTCAGATATTAAAAAAAGCCAGCTCTAATTATAATAATGTAGATATATTATATGGCGCATATTCTGTTTTTGCTTCTGCGGTAAATAATATAGCTAAAGAGAGATCAAAAAGTAAGGTATATGGCAGATTAGGTAGCGGCATGGTCCGCGGTTATAAAAATACCGAGCCTGTAATACTTAATTACAGTGGCAATTAGTTTTATTAATTAGTTTAGTTTTTTATGAGTACAGGAATTAATCAATTAAGTAAATCAATACAGAATACCTCTTCTGTGCTGAATATAGGCACTGTTAACAAAGGTTGTATTTAATAGATGCTAAAGCTATAAAGGCAAGGAAAGAGAGATCGGATTTCTCAAATCGTAATGCTAAGCGTCGATTTTCTTTGAGTTTAGCGAA
>NZ_JARGYT010000036.1:0-11612 GCF_034470605.1 Candidatus Cyrtobacter comes | reverse complement strand
TTCGCTAAACTCAAAGAAAATCGACGCTTAGCATTACGATTTGAGAAATCCGATCTCTCTTTCCTTGCCTTTATAGCTTTAGCATCTATTAAATACAACCTTTGTTAACAGTGCCTAATAGATTCATTACAAGATGATCAAAAAAAGATGGCTTCTGAGATTATCCCTTCAAAAATCTCCGTGATAGTATTCCAAAGAATACTGCAGGTTTTATTATCTGAATCAATATCAATAAGGGATATATCTGGTATATTGGAGGGTATTGCAGAGTTTGTAGATATTACAACAAATATACGTAGACTAACAGAGCAGGTTAGATTGCGACTTGCGAAACAGATTTGTCATGCCAATACTAGTGAGAAGGGATATATACCTATTGTGATGTTATCTAAAAGTTGGGAGCAGGAATTTTCAGATTTTATACATGGGAAAGATGAGGATAGTTATCAATTAGTTATACCACCTTCTAAATTACAGAGCTTTGCATCAGATTTTAATAAAATCGTTGATAGATTTGCATTTGAAGGAGAATCTGTAGTACTTCTTACTTCTGCAAAAGTGCGGCCTTTTATAAGGTCAGTGGTGGAAAGAATAAGGCCGAGTGTTTCGGTGATGTCGCAAAATGAGATTCATACCAAGGCGAAAATTAGAATATTGGGTGATATGTAGGTATTATATATAGATTATTTTTATTAGAGGGCTTTTAGTTAAGCTCTCTTGTAAAGCTTGATTATTATAATTATAATTGCACTTTACTTGTCTTGATACAATGAGCAAAAAAGCTATTATTTTGTTAAGCGGTGGTTTGGATTCTGCAACCGTACTTGGTATTGCAGTTTGCTCTGGATTTTCTTGCTTCTGTATTAGCTTTGATTATGGGCAAAGGCATAGAATAGAATTGGATTTTGCAAAAAAAATTGTAGATAGGAGTGCTAATGTAGTAGAGCATAAGATATTGCGCCTGGATCCTGAGGGGTTTAAGGGGTCTGCATTAACAGGTATGTGTGAGGTTCCTAAGGGTAGGAATCCATCCAATTTAGGTAATGATATACCGTCAACATATGTACCAATGCGAAATACGATTTTTATTTCTTATGCCCTTGGATATGCAGAGTGTGTTGGGGCTTCTCATGTATTTATTGGGTGTAATGCTGTTGATTATAGTAACTACCCTGATTGCAGGCCTAGATATATAGAGTATTTTCAAAAGTTAGCTGATATTGCTACTGGGTGTAAAATAAGAATAGATGCCCCTTTGATAAACATGAGTAAATCTGAAATAATAAAGCTGGGAGTAGGCCTTGGTGTTGATTATACTATTACCTTTTCATGCTATGATCCATTAGATAGCGGGTTGCCGTGTGGAGATTGCGATTCATGTATGTTGAGAAGGCAAGGATTTGAATCCATTGGTCTTATGTGAGCTAAGTATATAATATGTATTTTAATAGATAGATATGTCACAAGATAGATACCCTATTACCCCTTCTGGGTATGAAAGGGCTGCTAAGGAGCTGGAGCAGTTAAAAACGGTTGAGAGGCCATCAGTCATAGTTGAAATTTCCGAAGCAAGAGCGCATGGAGATTTATCAGAGAATGCTGAGTATCATGCTGCGCTAGAAAAACAGGGTTTTATAGAAGCTAAGATAAAGAAATTAGAGTGGATGGTGGGTTGTGCTTTAGTTATTGATCCAAAAGAGCTTTCTGGAGATACTGTTAAGTTTGGTGCAACAGTTGAGTTGTTTGATGAAGAATCGGAGAAAAAAGTACATTTTGCTATAGTAAGTGAGTATGAAGCTGATATTGAATCAAGTTTTATATCACATACATCTCCACTTGCTAAGGCCATTATAGGAAAGAAGGTTGGAGAGACTGTAGAGGTAGCGGCGGCAGGTTCTATAATTTCTTATTATATAGAGTCTGTAAGCTATGTATAGTTAGTCTAGATTCAAATAATGAAAAATCATGATAAAGGCTAATAAGAATAGTGGTCTTATTGCGTGGCTTGCTATAACTGTATTCTACTTTTATCAATATATAGTCAGGGCAGCGCCTAGTAGCATGTTTGGCGATATTACTGAGCAATTTGGTATAAATGCTGATAAGTTTGCAACTCTTGGGTCTCTATATTTAATAGGTTATGCGATAATGCAGATTCCTGTTGGCATTATGATGGATAAATTTGGAGTCCGCAAAGTAGTTCTTATATCTATTTTGATCTGTGTAGTTGGTACTTTTATATCTGCTATCTCTGATAGTTTTGTTATAATACAAATAGCAAGGTTTATTGAAGGGGTTGGATCTGCATGTGCGCTCACTTCTGGGTTGAAGGTAATATCTGATAATTTTCAGGAAGGGAAAAGAGCGATATTTTTTGGCTCTACAGTTTCTATTGGCGTGCTTGGTGCTGTTATTTCAAGTAATATAATAGCACTAGTAATTGATAAGTACCATCCAAAGGATGTTTGGTATACGCTTACAGTAGTAGGGGTGGTTATTTTTATAGTGAGCTTTATTTTAATCAAGCCTAATGAGAAGCAGTCTGTTTCTATAGAAGCAAAAGATGTATTTAAGTTATGTATAAGTCGAAAGATACTTATACCTTCAATTATTGCTATAGGTCTTTATGTGCCAGTGGCTGTTCTTGGAGACTTATGGGGAATTCATTTTTTACAAACAAAATTTAATGTGACAAAAAGTATTGCGGCACGGATCAATGCGCTTCTCTATATTGGGATGATATTTGGAAGTGCGGTAGTGCCGTATATATTTGAGAGGTTGGGGAGAATAGCGTTTGGTATAAGAATAAGTATTTTAATCATTACAATCTTATTTGGTGTACTTATTTATACAAACCTTATTTATCCATCTGTATTGTTATATATTATTATAATTCTTCTTGGCTTTTTTTGTGGTGGGGAGATGTTATGTTTTACTTTCGCTCTCTCTAGTTCAAATGTTAGAACATCCGGCGTTATATCTGGTGTTGTTAATACATTAAATATGGCAGGAAGTGGTATATTGCAGCAGATTATAGGTATTACATTAGATTTTGTATGGGCCGGCTCGTTAAATTTACATGGAAATAGAAGCTATTCAGAGGGTAATTTCGTCTTTGCATTAACATCGATGATTTTGGTTATGGTTATTTGTTTGATTTTTTCACTTTTCATGAAAGATGCAAATAATAAACATTGAGCAAGATTCAAAAACCATAGCATCTAATTTTCATATAGTGCTCATATATGGTAAAGATGAGGGTATGGTCTCCTTATTTGCTAATAAAGTTTCAAAGTATTTTTCAAATCCATTTAATGTAGCTGATTGTATATCGAGTATTAAATATTCTGATGTGAATCCTAGTGTGCTTGGAGATATGATTAGAGAGAGGTCTTTATTTGTACAAAAAAAGATCATTTTGGTCCATGAGTGCTCAGAGGGTATAAATAAAGAGCTGAGCCTATTTATAAAAAATATGCAGAAAATGGATCAAGTTATGCTTTTATTTATAGGTGGAGAACTTAAGAAAAATTCAGCTATAGTAAAATGCATATCTGAAACAAAAAATGCTAAGGTTGTGCCGTGCTATGAAGCTCAGCCCTTTGAGATTGAGCAATATATAAAAAAATATCTCCAAGAAAGGGGTATGGCCTTTAAAAGGGATTTGCCACCATATCTTGCCTCTATATTAGGTAGTAATCTTCTTAATATAAACCAAGAGTTAGAAAAAATTCTATTATTGCCTCAGTTAAAGGAAGTATCTATCTCTGATATAGAAAGGTTATATATACACGATAAAGGTGTAGATTTTTTTAAGATTGGTGAGTTATTTTGCATAAAAGATTATAATGCTATGTCTTATATAAGAAATACTACAGATATAATTCAGGTACTTAGAGCTATTTGCTATTACTTAAATAGGCTTATAAAGGTCAAGGCATGTGTTAATAGTGGTCAAAATATAGATAAGGCTACTCTCGCTCTTAATCCACCGTTGTTTTTTAAAAACAAAGAGACATTTTTAACTATATTAAGTAATGCCACTGCTAAATCTCTGTATTTAAAACTAGAAAATATGCTTATGATCGAAAAGAAAGTTAAGCAAGGCATTCTAAATGGTGAAGCTGCGTTTCAATGCGTGCTTTATTATATGTAATGAGTACATGTTAACTGTGCTAGGAATAATCAAAATGATATCTCATAAGCTATCAGTATCTTGGCTTCCACTTTAAAAACTAACTTTGACGTAATTACTTTCTACAAAGTTCCTGCATATCAAATGTATATTTATAGCCGTTTTATTGACGTGGCATACTTGATAATACTTATATTACAGCTTATTAGCTATGCTAATTCAACTTAAATAACTATACCTTTCTTTATTAATTTTTATTTGGCACTGCCTTTCTTTTTACACTCTTCGCTGTATGAACATTTATGCACATCAAGCGGCAAATTGTCTAAGGTTTTTCGTATGATCAGTATGGGCTGTGATGCAATAGCAGCTAAATACGAATTGTGATCTATAAAATCAGGCAAAGATTCACGAATATTGAGTAGCGTATGATAAACTCTGGGTTTTTAAACGCAAATTCTTTGAGCCCTGCCTTCAAAATCACTATAGCCTGCTTTTGTATAAAAGATAATGAGGCAACGTGGCTAGTTAAATGATAGCTAGCCACTGAATATTATTATTGAATGCCGTAAAACTTTTTTGCCCCTTCAAGTAGAATATTGAACTCTTCCTCATTAGGTGTTTCAGGTGTGGCCCCCTCAATAAATGTACCTCCAATAACGCCTATATCATTAGCCCCTGTATCTGGTAAATGTTTTGGTAAAATATAAAAAGAGCGTGTTACTTTTTGACCAGACTTTGTTTTGCCTTCGTTAAAATAGACTAAAATCATATGCTGTAAATCTCGAGGATTTTGGTCCTTAAGCATAATTAAATGCCCTTGCACTGCTGCAACCCCTCCATCTTTATTAAGTTCACCAGAACCAAGTCCGCTGCAATTGATAATATACTTGCTGTCCAGCTCACTAAATAAATGAACTTTTTTCTGAACAAATTTGATTTTCTTTTTTTCTAAATATTCACGAAGACCTGACATCATTTTTGCAGTATCGATAAAGATACCATCATCATAAGAAACCATCGTTCTAGTGGTACCATTGCCAAAATCCAGTATTACATCTTTTGCGGGTTTCATCACTTTTCCAACATATGGTTCTAATCCAGAATCATTTCGATTTTCAAAATATGTTGGTATGATTACGGCCCCATCTTTGAAATCTTGATGTTTTTTTTGCGCGATGCTTGCATAAAACTTATAAGCATCGATACCGATTTGATCGATGATTTTTTGCATTTCCGGCGCATTATCCATTGATACTGGGGCGAGTAATCCCCCGGCATTATGTGATGTAAGAGAATCGAATTTATCAGCTATGATGGTTATATTTGTAAAACCTCTTTGTACTAGATCATAAGCTGTAAAAAAACCTAAAGCACCTGCGCCAATGATTATAATTGGGGTATCATTTTTTAAATCCGAAGCATCTGAAAAATTCAGAAGTAAATTATTTACATATGAAGCGGAGCCTGGGCCTAAGGTCCAACCACTGCCACCGTGCCCATAGTTATGTACGATTATTTTGCCATCCTTTTGTTCAACGATCATATTTGGAGAACCATGTCTCATTGGCCTATGACATAGTATTTTTTGCCCCAAATGAGTAGATTCTAATTTTGGAGGTGTAATTTTTCTTACCTCAATTAATTGTGCGCCTGCTATGATAGGCGTAATTGATAATAAGGCCGAAATACCAAGTAAAATGATTTTTTTTACAACCATTAATTTTCCCATATACTAGATTGACGCAATTAAGCTTATACAATAACATATTGACAAATATATATTTTAATCGAGCTTTGGCAAGTGACAATTTGAATTTTTGGCATTGTCATGCACAATCTCTAAACTTCCACATAGAATCCTGAGTATTGCATTTAATTTAAAGAATCCAAAATTAGCACATATCCTGAAATTAAGATTATTATAGATAATCTTCTTGCTTTGATTGCAATATATTATCGAAATACTTTAAATCTACTATAAAAGCCGCATAGTGAATCTGAGCTTCCGAAAAAGAGTGAGAAATATCTATTGACGAAGGGAGATACAAAAAATCAAGCCGTTAGTGTTAAAAGAGTGCTTAATAAAAACGGTATGCTCAAACACTTCAAGGTTATAGCTAAAAAATATATAAAGATAAAAGATTTGCCCTTAATTAGGTAGTTACAATTTATCAGTGTAGTTGTGATGAATGAGTTTTACAAGAAGTCTAATATGAGATTATGCAATTAGTCTTTTGTTATTGTATTATTGAAAATAATTATTTTGTATGTTCTAATCCAAGTGATAACTTTTTTTATTGTTTAGATGTTCAGAGTATCGCTTTGTATACTTTTGTTTTGTCTTCTTTCTGGGTGTTTTTTAGATAAGGCTGATATTAAAGTCACTGATAAAAAACAGAAGGTGTTAATACCTGGAACAAGTGAAGTGGCCTTAGCAAGAAAGGGTGTGATAGAAGATAAGAAAGGAGTTGTTAAAAATAAGAGTATTAATAAAACACAAAAAACAAATGTTCCCAAAAATCAAAAGCAGATAGAGAAAAAATTCCAACCCAAGCCAAAGTATGAAGATATTAATATCAAAGAATTACCTGAGTTCCAAGATGCTAAAAAATCTCTCGAAAAGCTGACAAATAATACAAAAAGCAGAAATTACGGCAAAGTTACCAGCTCTGACAAGCTAACTGTGGCTGTGATAACTTATATGTCTGGTCAAAATTTGAAAATTGGTCAAGATGTTATGAAATCTGTAGAGGTGGCACATGAAAAATTAGGTAACGATAATATTAACGTCGTTTTCCTAGACATAAATTCGCCTAACATACTATCAGGTATAACCTCTGATATTTCTGTTATTATTGGGCCACATACAAAAGAGGAAGTAGAGAAAGTGTATCCTAGTATAAAGAAAAATGCCATACCATTTTTACCACTTACCTATAGTATGGATCTAGTTGGTAGAGATTATATATATATGATGGGTATATCAACCATTGATCAGGCATTGAGAGACGTATCATATGCGATCCAGAACGTTCATGATAATATATATACCATATTACCTAACAATGTGGATGGGGAAAAAATATTAGAGCTTCTTAAGAACTATAAGAAATTTGGTGATATAGATAAACTTTTTGTAGAAAGATATACTCCTGGTTCTCAAGATTCAATGCTAAGTGCTGTGCAAAAAATAAAGCCTGATTTAGCGAAGGCAGATTACTTTAGATCAGCTTTCTTGCTTAATGAATATACAAGCGATGCATCATATCTCAAGCCTGTCGAAAATTACCTAAAAAGAATGTTTGTTATGGGTGGTAGTAGTTTTCATAATTATCCCAATAATGTACCAACATTATTGATGTATTTTGCAGATGTGCCTATAGCAGCAAGATATGAATTTTTGAATAGATTTAAATCTAGGTATAATACAGAGCCAAGTGATGCTGCGTATCTTGTATATGATGCTGCGGCACTTGTGATGGCATTATCTATTGATTTAAATGGTAAGGTATCTTTTGATCCAGGTGCATTAAATAATCAGGCTGGTTTTGAGGGGATGAATGGTGTATTTAGATTTAGGAAGGATGGTACAATAGAGAGGCTACTTTCTATTTTTAGAAAATCAGGTGATAAGGTATCAATGTTAGATAACGAAAAGTCTTCTTTTCAAGATAATGAATAGAGTTAATACATAAGTAAGTATGGATGGGTTATATAGAAACTGTTCCGGTGTGGTATTATTTAATAAACATGGTATGGTTTTTGTAGGTAAGAGAATAGATACCGAGGGCTTTGCATGGCAATTACCACAGGGTGGTGTTAATGAAGAAGAAGATTTTAAGATTGCAGCACTTAGGGAGTTAAAGGAAGAAACTGGCATAACAAGTGTTGATGTCATATATGAATCCCGCTATATACATAAATATGATATACCTTTTCATAAAAGCTTATGGGATGGTAAATATGTTGGGCAAATACAAAAATGGTTTCTAGCAGCATTTTATGGGCAAGATAATGAAATCAATATAAATACAAAAGAACCTGAATTTAATGATTGGCGTTGGATTGATATTCATGAATTGCAAAATTTTGCTATACACTTTAAAAAAGATGTATATAAGAACATATCCCTGGAGTTTGCGCCAATTATAGAAAGATATCTTCATACATGAAGTTAAAGGATTTTGATTTTGACTTACCGAGAGAATTAGTTGCCCAGCATCCTCTTCCGCGTGGTCAGGCAAGGATGCTACACATGGATGCTATGGGTAATCTGCAAGATAAGAATTTTCGGCAAATTATAGATTTTATACATCCAGGAGATGTGCTTGTTATGAATAATAGCAAAGTGGTACCATCATCATTAATAGGAAGGGTAGGGGAGAGGGTGGTCTATATTAACATTGTAAAGCAAGTTGGTGAAAGGAGGTGGCAAATATTTGCAAGACCAAGCAAGCATTTAAATGTAGGAAAAAAGATCATTTTTTCAGATGATCTATATGCATATGTAAACTATAAAGATATAGAATCTAATTACATAGAAATAGATTTTGAGCTTAGTAAATTTGAGCTTTTTCAAAAATTAGATGTTGTAGGTCAAATGCCGCTTCCTCCATATATAAAGCGTGCTGAACAATTTATTGCTGATAAACATAATTATCAAACTGTTTATGCGGAGCATGAAGGTTCTTTTGCAGCACCTACAGCTGGATTACATTTTTCTGAGGAAATTATATCATGTTTGGAATCTAAGGGTGTAAAGCTAGCATTTGTTACATTGCATGTATGGCTTGGTACATTTCTTCCTGTTAAATCTGAAAATATTGATGAGCACATTATGCATGAAGAATATTTTTCTTGTACGGAAGAAGCGGCCCAAATAATAAATGAAGCTAAGGCCAATCATGGTAGAATTATCTCTGTAGGATCCACTAGTATGAGGGTTTTAGAATCTATAATGCATGAATATGGCGCTATTATTAAGTGTGATGGTATGACCTCAATATTTATCAAGCCCGGGTATAAATTCCAAATAGTTGATATGATGGTAACAAATTTTCACTTACCGAAATCTACACTTTTTATGTTAGTTTCGGCATTTTCTGGTTTGGAAAATATTCAAGCTGCATATAAGTATGCAATTGAGAATAAATATAGAGTCTTTTCATATGGTGATGCATGTTTCTTTGAAAGAAAGATGTGAATTTTATGTAAGTTATTGTTATGCAATTAAGCATTGATTTCTTAATTTATAAAATTTCCTTATTCTCTCTATTTTTATAATAGTATTGTTTGTGGGTTAAAGTCCCTGTTGCATAATTGTTATGTGGAGCTTAGAATCTCATATATAGCCTTTGCACTGTTATTGAAAATTACTCCCATGAAAAATCCTGAAAACGCGCATATAAAGATTGATGGTCTTGAATATGATATAAAGCTTCCAGTTGTTCAGGGATCTGATGGAACAAGAGCGATAGATATAAGGGATCTATATAAAAATTCTGGAGTTCTTACTTATGATCCTGGGTTTATGTCTACAGCTGCTTGTAAATCATCTATTACATATATAGATGGTGATAAAGGAATATTACGGCATGCTGGATACGATATATCATACCTTGTAAAATCCCATGATTTCATGGATATATGTTTTTTATTGTTAAATGGTAACCTTCCAAATGATGCTGAAAAGTCTTTGTTTGTAGAAAAGGTGAAGCGGCATTACATGGTGCATGAACAGGTTAAGCTTCTATATAGAGGTTTTCCTAGGAATTCGCATCCTATGGCCCTTATGGTTGCTGCAGCTGCGTCGCTTTCTGCGTTTTATCATGATAAAACGAGCGTTGAATTGGAAGAGGAGAGAAACGAGGCTGCTATTATGTTGATTGCAAAAATACCGGTTCTTGCAGCAATGGCCCATAAATATTCAGTTGGATATCCATTTGTTTTTCCATCTAAATCTATGGGTTATGCAGAGAATTTTCTGCATATGATGTTTTCTACCCCTATGGATGAGTTTGTTGCAAGCCCTAATCAGGCTCGTGCTCTTGAAGAATTGTTAATACTACATGCGGATCATGAACAAAACGCATCTACATCAACTGTTAGGTTGGCTGGTTCTACTAGGGCAAATATATTTGCTGTTGTTGGAGCAGGTATTTCATCATTATGGGGTCCTGCACACGGTGGGGCTAACGAAGCTGTAATACACATGCTGCAGGAGATTGGCCATGAATCTAGAATACCTGAATATATAAAGAAAGCAAAAAATAAGGATGATCCATTCCGATTAATGGGATTTGGTCATAGAATCTATAAAAATTATGACCCAAGATCTGTTTCTATAAGAGAAACATGTATGAGATTGCTTAATGAGCTTAATATCAATGATCCTTTATTAGATATAGCGTTAAAACTTCAGGAACTTGCTTTAGAGGATGAGTATTTTATAGAGCGTAAATTATATCCTAATGTAGATTTCTATTCAGGAATAGTTTATAGGGCCCTTGGGATACCAACATCAATGTTTACAGTGATGTTTGCCGTAGCAAGAACTGCTGGTTGGGTTGCGCAATGGAAAGAAATGATAGAAGATCCTGATCAAAAAATAGGTAGGCCAAGGCAGGTGTTTACCGGTATATATAAGAGGGATTAGTAATTAATTTGGTTATATTGTAACTAATTACTTGAATTATTCTTAGATTGTTTCAGCTTCTTATTACGCTATGTTATATAGATATAGCGTAATAGAAATGATAAATGACTAATTTTAAAAATATTATCATTGAGTTAAGTTCAGCAAAATGACTCATTACATAATCATATTATACCGCCTTGGCTATAATATATTCGGGAATTAGTGTGCGTATTTACTAATTTCGAGCATCCTTATAGCGGTTTTATGGCCTAATGCAGCCGCTCTCTTTAGCCATAAATGTGGTTTTCCATGCTCTGTTCTTACGCCTCTGTAATACATGATGCTCAATATAAAAGGCTCATTCTCTTCTGCTGCTTTTTGCGCCCAATAGAAGGCCTTTGCAAAATCTTTCCTAGGTAGTGTCGACATTTAAGATTTTTATGTGCTGCTATTTTAGCAACTCATTATGAGGCTAAAATGTTATATGACTTGAGGGATGATCAATGGGAAATTATTAAAGATATTTTACCTGGGAAAAGTGGAGATAGAGGACGTAGAGGATACGATAACCGTGGATTTATAAGAGCAGTGATGTGTGTTGCCAGAACTGGTGGGCCATGGAGAGCGCTTCCTGTGGAATATGGCAAATGGCCTACAGTTCATAAAAGATTTATTAGATGGGCTAAAGCTGGAATATGGCAAATGATACCTTAGCCGTGGATAGTGATAATGAATGGTTAATGATAGATTCTACGATCATTAGAGCGCATCAGCATTCGGCTGATGCTTTAAAAAATACCGAAACTGGTATGCAAGGGCTAGGAAGATCCAAAGGAG
>NZ_JARGYT010000035.1:0-12006 GCF_034470605.1 Candidatus Cyrtobacter comes | reverse complement strand
GGAAACAACCTTTTATCCATCTAAATACCATATTTATCGCCTCCAATATAATATTGCATCTTTTCCATTATTTGGCAAAACCTTTGTTAACAGTGCCTAGTTTATATCAAAAATTAATTGAGAAGCTTTACCTGATACTCACTATCCTTAAGCATGAAGTAAATAGCATCATTACCAGTTAGTATTGGCTCAACCTCTATAGTACCATTCGCATCTTTTTTCTGTGTTATTTTATGGGACTTAAAATTATACTCCATAAAATTTCCCTCCTTATTCATAATTAACAAGCCCCCACTTATTGGTACAGGAGTATACCAATGCAAGATATTTCTTTTCATATGCTGGTTTATTACCTCGTTATTCAAATTAATGGAAAGCACAGTAACACCAGTATTTTTATCTAAGGCAATTAAATTACTAACCATATCTACAAAATATAGCATGCCGTTACATTCAGAGACATAAGTTTGCGGTATATATCTAGCATACCAGAGCACCAAAATACCTTTTTCGAGCAATCTTAGAGCATAAATTGAATCAGCCGAATAAACATAAAGCAAAGATGGGTCATGTTTATCAACTGTTAAAAAACTTTCTATAAAATTTGAATTTTGAACCCGACTAATACCGCTGATTACGTTATTAGATATCATATCATGCGAGTACAGCAGTTGACCAGACGTAAGTGAGACACAATTAAGGAAATTATTATCCATATAAAGAATCATATCTTTATATGCATATATCTTTTTTATTTGAATAATTTGTGGGTTGAAGTTACTTGATGGAGCACTCCATATCACTTTCCCAGTTTTCTGATCGATTGCAAAGATCTCATTAGAGATGGTCTGCACTATAACCTTACCCTCTAAGATTAGAGGTTTTGAACGCACCCTTTGGGCAAGGTCACACCTCCATATCACAAAACCAGTAATAGCATCGAGACATATGACATCTTTAGCACCATACGTTATAAATAGCGCGTTACTGTTATATGACATAGAGCCATAAGGTAGGTCTCTATTAGAAAACCCAAGCTTTCTTTTCCACAGCAGCTTTTTACTTTCCAAATTAAAAGACAATACATTTGCATTATCATCAAGGACAAATAAATCACTACCTACTACTAATGGCTTAGTTAATGGTGATGTATATCTACTTTTATAGAGATCGAGCAGTTTATTATCCATAAATGAAAACGTTCTCCCCGTATCACAGTTCAATTTTCTATTTTCACGCACCTTTTTAGGCTCATTTATGAAACTCACCCTCTCACCACTTATCTCTTTATCTTTTTTATTACATGATGATGCCAGGAAAGAAAAAAGTACTAACAAAAAAACCGTAACCCTCATCAGAAATTTTTTTGAAAAATGAAAAACATTAAACTCATAACAATAATCTTCTAAAAGAGCAACCGTTACAAACAGATGCAGCAGCGCTTTGTGATATTAAAAACAAGCTAAACCCAAGAGACCAAATCTCCAAACAAACAAAACCACTACTGTATACACAACCATTAAGAACCCAGTACATAGACCAGCAATACTACCACTAAGTACATTGCAGCCTATGTACAAGAGCCCTTTAACTTAAGCTATCATTTTTAAGACGCTTGAGTGTATAGCGTACTCTTATCACCCTCTTGACCAAAATTCCCACTACCCATCACAAGAACATCAACAGAACCAAGCTCCGTTACTTCAATTTTGTTTTCCATATTATGCATTAAATAAAAAATATATCATTAATGTATGTTATTTTTTATGGATGACTAGAATTCGATCTTCCCAACGTCCACCGTCCTTACCTTCATTCTTACCTTTACCACCACCCATCACAAGAGCATCAACAGAGCCAAGCTCCGTTACTTCAATTTTGTTTTCCATAGTCATCTTTATTTAATCACGTAATCGGTTAGAACCCGGACCCTCGGAATAATCCCCACCACCCCCCATCACAAGAGCATCAACAGAGCCAAGCTCCGTTACTTCAATTTTGTTTTCCATGTTAAAAATAATAAAAAATTAATGTTAATAACCCATGAAACTAATCAACTTCCAAAGCTTGCCAATATATTAACAAGCTTTAAGCTCATTATATTTCAAGATATTACCTTGCAATCATCAAACAATATCTAATTTATTGATTAATAACCGCAATTTAAATATCAATTGTGCAGCTAGGATATAACGGGCACTCTAGTTTTCTCGTTCTCACTTGTCCCGCCACCACCCCCCATCACAAGAGCATCAACAGAGCCAAGCTCCGTTACTTCAATTTTGTTTTCCATGTTATGCATTAAATAAAAAATATATCATTAATGTATGTTATTTTTATGATGACTAGGATCACTTTTCCCAGTATCCCTGACCAATACCTTCTTGAGCTCCTGTACCACCCCCCATCACAAGAGCATCAACAGAGCCAAGCTCCGTTACTTCAATTTTGTTTTCCATGTTAAAAATAATAAAAAATTAATGTTAATAACCCATGAAACTAATCAACTTCTAAAGCTTGCCAATATATTAACAAGCTTTAAGCTCATTATATTTCAAGATATTACCTTGTGGCCATCAAACAATATCTAATTTATTGATTAATAATCACAATTTAAATATCAATTGTGCAGCTAGGATATAAAGGGCGGTCTACGGCTATTAGAACTTTCAGTTATCTCACCACCACCCCACATCACAAGAACGTCAACAGAGCCAAGCTCCGTTAATTTAATTTTGCTTGTGTTTCTCTATTGCCGGAGTTACATTCTTGAGACCTTGTACCACCCCCCATCACAAGAGCATCCACAGAGCCAAGCTCCGTTACTTCAATTTTGTTTTCCATGTTAAAAATAATAAAAAATTAATGTTAATAACCCCTGAAACTAATCAACTTCTAAGGTTAGTCAACTTCTATAACATTAATATTCTTATTTTTCAAAAGATTAATTTATATGCGAAAATTAATTACAAATAAGTACAAGGTGATTTGATTATATTAAAATATCCGCAATATATTATTAGTTACTAAATAATCATCAATAGAACAAGCCACCAAAGAATGGCAGCTTGTTTGTAATTCATGCTTCAAGACCTAGGAAGAATCCAACCTTCCAAACTATTTCCCCACCCCCCATCACAAGAGCATCAACAGAGCCAAGCTCTACTATTTCAATTTTGTTTTCCATATTAAGTTACAATAAAAATTATGAGAATTTTTAGAGGCCTCTGATCTTTCTTAGTATATATATAATATTATTATCACATTTATAATGCAACGAATTATTTGAAATAAATTACTATTTATGCAATTTTGCTTTATAGAAATTCTAAAACTTAATACTAATGATAAAATTCCTTTATAGCACCCTACTAGAATATAGATTAAGGATCATATTATTTATAAGCTTTCAAATTATATCTGGCTTTATACCAATAATTATTGCCTGGTCCATTGCGGAATTAATTAATACTATATCAATAACTCATACCTGGATAATTGAAATCTTTATTTTTGTAGCCGTAATTGCAATACTTTTATCACTACAAGAAATCATATCATTAATCCATAATTTCTTATCATTTAGTATAGAAAGGAGGGTATCTCAAAAAATCAATCTAGCTTTTATGGAAAAGGTAGCACTATGGCCAGGAAACGATATATTCGAAGACCCAAAACTAAGAAGTAAACTCACTTTAGCAAAAGATGGTATAAATCGTGTAAATAATATCATATGGAGCGTATCAAGTACATTGAGGGGCTTTTTCTCACTTCTACCAGCTATTTTTGCTTCTTTTATATTTACATGGTGGATTCCCACAGTACTACTTTTAACCGTCATACCAATGATGTATGTAATGGTTAAATCTCAACATAAAGTCTGGAACGTATATAGCGACCATGCCGAGCTATTCAAAAATTTACATATAAAAGAACATTGCCTTACTTCCGATGAATTTTCAAAAGAATTAAGACTTTATGGAATGCAGGCACGCCTGCTAGAACAATGGAAAAAAGATAACGAATATATTACAAATAAGCTTGGTCACCTTAGAAAATACGCATTAATAAAAACTTTATTTTGGTGCTTACCATGTATTATAGGGCTTAGCGTTAGCTTGTTTTATATAGTAAGCGGGGCAATACATGGCTCATTTAGCCTTGGTAATTTAAGCTTTCTTTTAAGCCTCATAGTACAATTTATAAGCAGTTCCCTACATTTGTTATATGGAGTAATAGAGCTACTTGGCATCAAGTTATCAATCTTACCATTAATCACTCTTCTCAAAACAAAATACGAAGAGATTAAGAAAGAGAATAAAATCCCAGAGCACTCGGATATCTTGCTGGAATTTAAAAATGTATCATTTTCATATGGTAATGGAAATGTATTACATAACTTAAATTTCCAACTTAAAACCGGGCAAAGCCTTGCAATAGTAGGCGAAAATGGAGCTGGAAAAAGTACATTAGTAAAGCTTATATCTCGCTTTTATAAACCAAGTTCAGGAACAATATTTTGGAAAGGTGTTGATATAAATACCATTAATAGGAATGAGTATTACAAACAAATCTCAGCAGTCTTTCAGGATTTTGCAAAATTTCCACTCTCAATACGAGAAAATATTGACCCTGGACAACTTTCCACAAAAGATGATAACCTTCGCCCCATACTAGTAATGGTAGATTTATCCAATATTAAAGATAATCTAGATTTAATATTATCAAGACAACTTAAAGGCGGAATAGAATTATCAGGCGGGCAATGGCAAAGATTAGCCATAGCTAGAACCTTACTCTCTTATAAACATGGGGTCGATTTGGTTATTTTTGATGAACCAACATCAGCACTAGATGCCAATATAGAATATAGTATAGCAAACCACCTAACTGAAGTGATGAAGAATACTACATCTATAATAATAAGCCATAGACTTTCCCTTAGTAAATTAGCAGATAAAATAATAGTGATAGAAAATGGTAAAATTATAGAAAGCGGAAATCATAACGATCTCATCAAATCAGGTGGTATATATAGCTCAATGTTCCAAAAGCAAGCAGATACCTATATTCGCTCTTAGATTATATAATCTATGCTCTCTATCTTTGCATTAAGATGATTTAAATAATATTTACGTATTTTGAGAAATTTTTAAGGCTGGTATTTAGATAAAAAATAACTATTGTCAATGCATAATTTTATCAGCAGCGTTGTTCTTAAACAAATGAATTTCCAGGATATCATATTGAATTTACAAAGATTTTGGGCAGATGAAGGCTGCGTGGTACTACAGCCTTATGATACAGAAGTTGGAGCAGGCACCTCTCATCCAGCTACTACAATCAGGTGCCTTTCTGAAATAAATTGGGATGTATGCTATGTTCAAGGATGCAGAAGACCACAAGATGGCAGGTACGCACAGAACCCTAACAGACTGCAGCATTATTATCAATTCCAAGTAATACTCAAGCCATCCAGGGATAATGCTCAATCCTTATACTTAGAAAGCTTAAAAAGCATTGGAATCAACCCCTGCATCAATGATATAAGATTTATAGAGGATGATTGGGCCAATCCCACTCTTGGAGCCTGGGGCTTAGGATGGGAAGTATGGTGTAATGGTATGGAGATAACACAATTCACATATATGCAACAAATAGCAGGGATCTCTTGCTCACCAGTACCAGTTGAGATAACTTATGGCCTTGAGAGAATTGCAATGCATGTTCAAAAAAAAGATACAATTTGGGACATAATTTGGAATAAAACAGGCCTTACGTACAAAGATATATTCCTAGATAGTGAAAAGCAGTCATGTGCATTTAATTTTGAATATGCTGATACTGAGATTTTAAAGAAAAATTTTGAAGATCTTATAACTCAATCTACAAACCTGCTCTCCGTAAAACTAACTTATCCCGCATATGAATTTTGCCTAAAAGCCTCTCATACATTTAATATATTAGAAGCTAGAAAAGTTCTTGGCGTTACAGAAAGGGCTCATTATATTTCTCGATTAAGAAAATTATCAAAAGAATGTTGCGGCCAAACTATAGGATATACAGAAAAACAGCACGAATCTGGAATTGTCCAACAAAGATGATATTAAAGCTGCATAAAGCTATGCAGTATATATGCCAAGCTCTTCAGCGCGCTCTAATCATTTGCCAACCTTCGAATATTCGGAATATAGCATCGCCACATGAACGCCTATAGCATAGAGCCAACCGTAGATTATCAGATAGTTATAGTAAATTTTATCTTCAACCGTACTTCAGTAACATTGTTATAGCAATACTATTCTGTTATATTCACTTTTTTAAAAATCTTTTTAGGGATGAGTAAGGAAGCTTTATATCAAGATTCGCTGGACTTCCACTCTTCAGGAAGACGTGGCAAAATTTCTATTGAACTCACAAAACCACTTGTTACACAAAGGTGCTTATCGCTCGCATATTCTCCTGGAGTTGCGGCTCCATGCCTTGAGATACAGAAAGATCAAGAACTTGCGTATAAATATACTTCAAAAGGAAATTTTGTTGCTGTTATTTCTAACGGTACCGCGGTACTTGGCCTTGGTAATTTAGGCGCACTTGCATCTAAGCCTGTAATGGAAGGAAAGGCCGCCCTATTTAAAAGGTTTGCAGATATAGATGGAATAGATATCGAAGTTTGTACTGAGGATCCAGATAAATTCGTCGAATCTGTTAGATATATAGCTGATTCATGGGGAGGTATCAATCTAGAAGATATAAAAGCCCCGGAATGCTTTATCATAGAAGAGAAATTAAAGCGTCTACTTAATATCCCTGTTTTTCACGATGATCAGCATGGTACGGCAATAGTGGTTGCAGCTGGCTTGATAAACGCCCTTGGAATTGTTGGAAAGGATATTGCAAATGCGAAAATTGTTGTAAATGGGGCCGGTGCCGCTGCCATCGCATGCATAGAGCTTATAAAATATTTAGGAGTAAGAGATGATAATTTGATAGCTTGTGATACTAAGGGCGTTATCTATAAAGGTAGGAGCGAGGGGATGAACAAGTGGAAAGAAAAACATGCCTCTTCTACTAAGTGCCGTACGTTAGAGGAAGCTTTTGATGGGGCGGATGTCTTTTTAGGCCTTTCACAGAAAGGCGCTGTTAGCAAAAATATGATAAAAAAGATGGGTGATAAACCCATAATATTTGCTATGGCTAATCCAGATCCAGAAATTACACCTGAGGAAATTAAAGAAGTTAGGGATGATGCAATTATTGCAACTGGTAGATCTGATTATAATAATCAGATCAATAATGTAATGTGTTTCCCTTATATGTTCAGGGGGGCATTAGATGTCCGTGCGACTGTTATAAATAACGAAATGAAGGTAGCTGCAGCTCAAGCAATAGCAGACCTTGCAAGACAACCAGTTACAGTAGAAGTTTCAGATGCTTATTCTGGAAAAAGACATGAATTTGGCCCAGAATATATAATCCCTGTTCCTTTTGATTCTAGGTTAATAAGAGAAATTCCTGCCGCTGTTGCAAAAGCTGCAATGGAAACTGGTGTTGCAAAAAACCCTATAAACGATTTCTATAAGTATAAGCAGGAGCTGATGGCCAGAATCAGTCCTAGGGCAGGAATTATGAATAAGTTTTTTAAGAACTTAAGGCAAAATCCTAAAAAGGTGATATTTTCCATTCATGATGAAGAAATTTCTGCCAAATCTGCTGTACACTGGTCCACTGAAGGATATGGAGAGGCAGTATTAGTAGGAAATTCTGAGAGACTTGATAAGCTTGTAAGAAAAATTTGTAAAGGTACTCATCCGAAAGGCTTAGTAATAGCTGATTCCAAACTAGATAAGGATGTACCATTATATTCATCCCATCTTTACGAAAAGATGCAGAGAAAAGGAGTGAACACCGATGATGCACATAATCTAGTTCTTAGTAATAATACTCTATTCGCCTCTGAGCTCCTTGTACATGGTAATGCAGATGCACTTGTTGCTGGAACAAATAAGGGTTTTATATCAACGCTTAAATATGTTTCTAGGGTGGTTGATAGAAAAAAAATGCTTTGCAATATTTCTGTACTTTCCAAAGGTGGGAGAACAATCTTTATTACTGATACAGCAATAAATGAAAATCCAAGAGCAGAGGATCTTGCAGAAATAGCAATTGTCGCCGCAAATGAGATAAAAAGAATAGGGCATACACCTAGGGTCGCATTCCTTTCTTTTTCAAACTTTGGAAATCCCTCAAATAGAGGAGCTACAACTATACTAAAAGCTCTAGATATTATGAATTCTAAAAACCTCGATTTTGAATTTGATGGCGAGCTTACAGCAAATGTTGCATTGAACGCACAAATTTTATTAAAATATCCTTTCACAAAACTGAGCAATTCTGCTAACCTCTTGGTCATGCCTTCTTTGCAGGCCGCTCATATATCTGTAAAATTATTGCAGGAATTTGGCGATGCGATACTTATAGCTAATATATTATGTGGGTTTGATAAGAGGGTCCAGATAGTTCAAGCGTTTTCGTCCGTTTCTGAAGTTATAAATGCAGCGACTATCGCTGTCTCTAGTTAGTTTTTATTTGTTGTATGTCGCTGCACTACGGTTACGTAGCCTTTCTCTTTTTCTTTGCTTTTCTTATTTTTTTAGATTTTAGCGTAAGCAATAAGGTTAAGGGGGGCAGCATATCTTATAGAGTATCTGCTATTATAACTGCAGCTTGCTTTACAATTGCCATGATTTTTGCTCTTGGGATATACCTGTTCTCAAGTAAGGAGGATTCGTTACTTTTCATAACAGGATACCTTATAGAATTTTCACTGAGCATAGACAATATTTTTATATTTATACTTATTTTTCAAAAGTTTAATATTAATGATAAGGCGCAGCGGCGTGTACTAACCATAGGGATTCTAAGCGCAATAGTATTGCGCTTTTTTGCAATATCATTTGGGATAGGAATCTTGGAAAAAATGTCATGGCTCTTTTATGCATTTGGTCTAATATTAATATATGGTGGAATTAGCATAATAAAAGATAGAGGCACCTCTGATAAAAAGGAATTGGGTAAATTTACCGATTCCCTAATAAGAAAATTTTTTAGAATTACTGATTCTGAAAGTGATAAGTTTATAGTTAGAAAGAAAGGTAAATTATATTTTACAAACTTATTTATCGCCCTCATTTTAATTGAAAAATCCGATATAATATTTGCCGCAGATTCCATACCTGTTATCTTATCAATAACTAACGATGTATTCATAGTTTTTACATCTAATATGTTTGCTATTCTTGGAATGCGCTCTATGTATTTTCTTGTTAGTAATTTTAGTAAAAAATTTATATATATCAGGTATGGTTTGGCTGTTATATTGATATATATGGGTATTAAGATGATTTTTGCCCGTCTTGGCTTTGTTTTTTTTCCTTTGCTTTCTATAGCCGTTATTGCATTTTCATTTATAATTCCTATATGTATCTCACTGAAGAATGGATGCTCTGTAAAAAAAGATGTCTCAAATTGAAATATTACAAAGATTAATAAGATGTCAAAGCGTTACACCTAAAGATGATGGTGCGATGAATTTGGTAAAAACTATACTTGAAGGCATTGGATTTTCAGTAAAGATTGTACATTTTGGAGAGAGTGATGATAGGGTCTTAAACCTATATGCAAAATTTGGAAGCGGAAGCAAAAATGTTTGTTTTGCTGGACATGTTGATGTTGTACCTGCTGGTGATGGCTGGTCCCATGATCCATTCTCTGGACATATAGAAAATGGAAAATTATATGGGAGAGGTGCTGTCGACATGAAAGGCGCAATAGCATCTGCGATATATGCGGTTGATAGCTTTATAAAAAAAGGAATAAAAAAAGATATAACAATTAGTTTTCTTCTTACAGGTGATGAAGAAGGCATTGCTATTAACGGAACAAAAAAAATGTTAGATTGGCTTTTAAAGCAAAACGAAAAGATAGATATATGTATCTTAGGAGAGCCAACAAGCCACATAGCACTTTGTGATACCATAAAGGTTGGAGCAAGAGGTAGCATAACTTTTGATTTAGTAGTGCATGGTAAACAGGGGCATGTTGCTTATGAGCATTTAAACCCAATAGATATAATGGCACAAATTGCTTTGGAGCTTACTAATTATAAATTTAACGATGGAGATGCATTATTCCAGGATTCAAATCTTGAATTTACTTCATTAATTTCTGACAGTAAGGCAGAAAATCTTGTGCCAAATATTGCTAAAGCAAGGTTTAACGTACGTTTCCCTATAAGTAGAACAGCTAATGATATAGCTGAATTAATAACAAACACATGTAAGAAATGCTATAGCAACATAGATATAAAATGGCATAGCAGCGGAGGGGCGTTTCTTGCACAACATGCTAATATCTCTAAAATTGCATCTAACGCTATTGAATCTATTATGGGGTTTAAGCCACAAATTAACACCTTTGGTGGCACATCTGATGCTAGATTTATTATTAAAAATTGCCAAGAGGTAATAGAGCTTGGTCTGTTTACAAAAATGGCTCACAGAGTTGACGAATATGCGGAACTAATGGATATTGAGAAACTATCTAATATCTATTTAAAAATTCTTGAATTGATATAAAGATTAATATTTTATAGTTTGATAAAATGAGATGGATCGATATCGAAGATATAGTGCTATGTTTAGAGGATGAATACCCTACTATTGATATTAATAGTATAACTTTTCCAAAACTCATGATGATGATAGAAAGCCTACCTGGCTTTTCACCTGAAGATACGAAATGTAATGAAAAAATACTTGAAGCAGTACAATCTGCATGGCTTGAAGAAAGAGAATGAGTAGAGAAAAGTTTATACAAAGCGTTTTTACTAATGTTGCAGATAAGTATGACTTAATGAATGATTTAATGAGTTTTGGCATACATAGGATTTGGAAAAAAAAATTCGTTTCTCACATTCCACAGGATAGCCATATTTCTCTTATAGATGTTGCTGGTGGCACGTGTGATATTACCAAACTTTTCCTTAAAAAGAATAATCTCCCGCAAAATGTAGTTGTATGTGATAAAAATGCATCCATGCTTAAGATTGGAAAAGCCAAATTAATTGATCAAGGGATCATGCCAAAACATAATGTATCATTTATTGAAGCGGATGCCCAAGAGATGCCGTTTGATGATAATAGCTTTGATTGTTATGTTGTTGCATTTGGGATTAGAAATATGCCTAATATTTCTAAAGTATTATCTGAGGCATATAGGATATTAAAACCATGTGGGAAATTCTTATGTTTAGAATTTTCTAACGTTAATAATCCGGTAACTTTTTCATTATATGATTTTTACTCACGCAATATAATACCTAATATTGGTCATTTTATAGCAGGCAGTAAAGAAAGTTATGAATATCTTGTAGATAGCATAAGAACATTTCCAGATGCAGATAGTTTTTTGGAAATGATAAATATGGCTGGATTTAAACTATCAAAATATATCAAAATGACCTCTGGCATTGTAGCAGTACACTGGGGATATAAATGATCTATAAAACTTTATGTAATAAGGTTAAGTAAAATCCACTTCTGTAATTTAAAAAAATAAAATCTTAATTTGAAATGTATAATACATTCACTTTTCCACACACTATAGTGATTTAAGCTAAACTATAGCACACCCAGCATAGTTACTAATCCAAATTAAAGATTCGCTATAGTAACCTAAGTTGAGATTTGCGTACAGATAAGTGATATTCAAAGGAAAATGCCAGCATGATACAGATTTTCGTAAGGAAGTTATAACATATGTAAATAGAGGTATAGCTAAGTCAGTATAAAACGTCATATAAAATAGGAGTTAAGAAGCTAGAGTGATTAGGCACTGTTAACAAAGGTTGTATTTAATAGATGCTAAAGCTATAAAGGCAAGGAAAGAGAGATCGGATTTCTCAAATCGTAATGCTAAGCGTCGATTTTCTTTGAGTTTAGCGAA
>NZ_JARGYT010000034.1:0-12751 GCF_034470605.1 Candidatus Cyrtobacter comes | reverse complement strand
AGTATGACGAAGAGTTGTACAAGGAAAGAAATTTAATTGAGTTTAATAAGCTCAAGCATTTTAGGAGAGTCTCAACAAGATACGACAAGCTTGATATTGAATATCTTGGCTTCGTTTTTATAGCAGCAATCTATCTATAGCTAACATAAATGTCGACACTACCTAGAAGCAGAAAAGCGAGATAAATATCAAGAAATAATCAAAGACATACAAGCTTTGTATATATTGACGAGAGCATTAATTGAATCTGTTCGCTGTAAACTAATATTTTTCATATTCACCAGATATGAACCCGATTGAGAAATTCTGGGCTAAGAGATGGATTAAACAACAAATTGAGCGTTGTAATGTGTTGCATCAGGCAATTATACATTTTTAGTTGATCGTAATTCAACTGCTTTTACTATATCAATCTTATTGTTTTATAACTCGAACTTTCGCTAACTCCATAACTTTGACTAACATGAAAATATGTCCTGTATATGTATTCTAGTGCCATTAGATTTTCTATACTAAGCTTATTCTTCCTTCCGCCTTTAGCCTTCTTATTCCTATCTGACTCTTCTTTTGACCATTTTATCAAATGGTACTTCTCTTGACTCCTGCAAGCCTTCTGAATTGATCTTCTGATAAAATTTTTACTTGAATCGCGTACTTCATTTACCAAACCATCATCTTCTATTGATTCAATACCATTATACTCTTATCTTTCTTAGTTTCGAAAGAGGTCTAATCTGTAAAATGCATTATAGTGTATATCATCCATAACAACCATTGCTAAATTCTGTGGCAATATGAAACGTTTGATCAAAGTACAATTCAAAGTACAATTCTTTAACAAAAACTTTAATTAAAGCATATTATTTGCACTTTTTATAGGTTTTTTTCATTTTAGCTTTTGGCGTCAATTACTTAACATTATTAATGCATCAAACAGTTTTATGCTATTTTTTAGTGCACCTATTTTAGATTTTCTCAAATGAATTTAATACAAAATATAGGCAGGGATAATTTAATAAAAGACCACCCTGCCCACTTTTTTGTTTAAAGAGCTACTTCATTACGTAGCAAACTTGCATAATTTATTTACTATGAAATAACCAAAAAACTTCAACTATTTTTCTCCTTGATGTCTATCTATACCCCTCAGAGCTCCACCTAATATATCACCAAGGCTAGCACCACTAGCAGCAGATCCATATTCAGCTATAGCTTTCTTCTCTTCTTCAACTTCAAGGGCCTTTATTGAGAGCGAAACTTTCATTTGATTTTTATCAAAACTTATAACTTTAGCTTCTATTTTATCACCCACAGAAAATCTTTCAGAGCGCTGATCGCTTCTATGTTTGGATAAATCACCCCTCTTAATAAATGTTCTGATATCACCAGGAAGCGAAACCTCTATCCCCTCACTCCTTGTAGCTAAAACAGTACACATCACAATACCAGAAGCAACTAGCCCCTCCATCATTTTGAGCATGGAGTCATACCCAAGCTGTCTCATACTAGCAGAGACCCTATCACGCTGAGTATCAATATTAGTGATTACACACTGTACCTTATCTTCAGGTTTATAATCCTTAAGAGCTTGTGACGGCGTTTTACTCCAAGAAATTTCAGAAGCAGGAATCAAAATATTAACCTTTTCCCCAATAACCTCACCTTCAGATACATCAACATATATACCGAAATCTACAATGCTTCTCACAACACATGATACCTCGGTTCCAACAGGATACTTCTTAGCAAATTTATCTAAAGGATTGTCGGTACATTTTTTCATGCTCAAGCCTATACGTCTTTTAGACACATCAACCTCTATTACAACTACCTCAACTTCTTGACCAACTTTTAGCACATTGCGTACATGAATCTCTCCAAAACTCCAAGATATTTCACTCTTATGCACAAGGCCCTCAACTTTCTTTTCCAGCTCAATAAATGCACCATAATCTAAAATAGATGTTACAGTACCCCTGAATCTATTTCCAACAACATATTTCTGAGCTAGACTTTCCCATCCATCCTCTTGAAGTTGTTTTATTCCTAGCGATATTCTATCACTAGCTTCCGGATTATATTTTATAACCTTAACTTTTATCGACTGACCTAAAGAAAGTATTTCTGAAGGGTGTGATATTTTACTCCAGGACATATCAGTAATATGTAGAAGTCCATCTGTACCATTAAAACATACAAACGCACCATATTCTGTAATATTCTTAACAACCCCCTCAACAATATCACCTTCCTTAAGGTTGGCTAGTCTCTCTTCTCTTGCTTCTCTTCTTTCATCCTCTATTATAGCCCTTCTTGAAATTACAACGTTCCCATTATCACCATCTATTTTAAGAATTTTAAATCTATGTGAAACGCCAACAAGATCATTTATATCTTTAACAGGTCTTATATCAACCTGGCTACCAGGTAAGAAAGCAACAATACTACTATCATCTAATTGTACCGCAAATCCACCCTTCACTTTCCCTATAATATTACCATGGACATAACCATCAACAACAAATTCGCCCTTAAACTTGGTCCATTCCTGCTCTTGTTTAGCTTTAACTAAACTTAATGACATTCTACCATGCCAATCTTCCATTTTATCTATATATACCGATACTGAATCACCAATATTTGGTATATTACCCATAAATTTGGAAACATTTATGATCCCATCACTTTTTAAGCCCACATCCACAGTTACGCACGCACTGTTAACATTAGTTACAACACCTGAGACAACCTGCCCCTCTTTTTTACTAGAATTCACATATTGTTCGAAGAGTCTATCAAACTCTTCAGAGATTTCGTTTGGGACAGAATTTAGTTTTTCAACTTCAATCATAAAATATTTAAAAAAAATTACTAAAAAGAGGAGACCTCATTTATTCTTGACATAACAAGACTCACAGACTCATCAACAGAAAGATCGGTTGTATCAATTACGATACTGCCCTTTGCAATTTGAAGCGGAGAACAGTCCCTACCTTCATCTCTTTGATCACGCTCTTGCAAATCTTTGAGCACAGACTCGTATATAATCTTTTCACCACGATTTTGCAACTGCACAAACCTCCTTCTTGCCCTTTCTTTTAGCTCAGCAGTAACAAAAACTTTCACATCTGCATCTGGAAAAATTACAGTACCTATATCCCTTCCTTCTATAACAGTACCTTTCTTCCCTACAGGAAAAGATCTTTGCATATAAAATAATGCTTGCCTTACTTCTGGCACAGAAGAAATAATAGAAGCAAATCTACCAACGTGACTAGCATACAGGTGAGATTCCTCCAAATCTGATAGGGAAATATTTTGTGCAATTTGAACTAACTCTTTATATTCATGAATGCTTATTCCACCCTTCAGCGCAATAAAAGCAACAGCCCTATATAAAAGACCGGTATTTAACCAATCTAAACCCAGCTTTTCCGCTACAATATGAGATATGGTACCCTTACCTGAAGCAGCCCTACCATCTATGGCTACAATGAATGGTTTCAGCAATTACACGTAAAATAAAATAAAGACAGATGATAGCATTAATTTTCTATAGGTCAAAATGTTCATGAAATTTTTTATAATTAACATAGCTTATATAATTCTCTATTTATTAAGAGAAAGAACATAACCAACTAAATATAATGAACCACAAACTATTACCCTTATTGATTTTTGGGCAGATATTCTTGCACATAATTCAAAGATATCATTAATTTCATCAAAGGCTTCCGATTCAATACCATGTGAAATAAATATATCTCTTAATCTCCTGCTATCATCAGATATCGGACTTGATGGTATTTTCACTGTAAATGCAGCACAAATCTTACCATATAAGCACTCAACAAATGCACCTATCTCTTTTCCTGTTATACTTCCATATATTAGGTATGTATCCTTTTTCTCTTTTTTATTCAATTCTGCTATATTAACACTAAGCATCTGTATTCCATGAATATTATGTGCCCCATCTAGCCATAACTCGCTATTTTGAGCCAATATTAAAGATAGTGGACCAGTGCTTATTTTTTGCATTCTGCCATCCCATCTGGCACTTTCTATACCATTTCTTATTGAAGCATCGTCTATCTGTAAATTTAAACTCTTTATTGTTGCTACTGCTGTTGATGCATTAATATATTGGTGAACCCCTAATAAAGAGGGCTTACCCACATTAAGCACCGAATTACTATCACTAAAATATAGATCACCATCTGAAGTCAGCTGAAAATCATAATCCTCTCCCATAGATATAGCTTTTACACCAAGTTTTAAACATTTATCTCTTAGCAAATTTTTTACAACATCCAGCTGCCAACTCATAACACATAGGTTGTTTTTAATAATCCCAGCTTTTTCAAATGCAATTTGCTCAATAGTCTCACCAAGATACTGCATATGATCCATTGAAATAGGCGTAATAACAGATGCCATTGGTGATTCTATAATATTAGTAGCATCAAGCCTGCCACCCAAGCCAGTTTCCAGTATTAATATGTCTGCCTCAATTGTGGAAAAAAGTAAAAATGCAACAGCGGTAGTACCTTCAAAGAAGGTAACATCCATATCATGACAAGCTAGACGACATTTTTCGATAGCTTTATATAATATATGATCTTCAACTTCGTGCCCAGCAAGCACTATTCTTTCATTAAACCTTATCAAATGTGGCGATGTATATGAATGAATTTTATAGGAGGCGCAACGCAATATCGAAGATAAAAATGCAACTGTAGAACCTTTACCGTTTGTTCCGGCAACATGTATAACAGGTGGTAATTTTTTATGTGGGTTACCAATCCTCTCCAATATTTCAGCCATTCTATCGAGGCCAAGTTTTATACCAAGTCTCTCGCTTACGTGTTTTGGCCAATGTGGTAGCAGCATATTCTTTAATCAGCTCAAAGTGCATTCAGTATACCAACAGCCAAATCTCAATCAATAGAGCTTAACTAAAAGCTTAACTAAAAACTTAACTCAAACTGTATAATTTGGGATTGTTAATCAGATGTAGTGGTTAAGGCATTATTTAGCTAAATTTAACAGAAAAACTAAGCGCCACCCCAGGTCGTAATTTATATTATTCAATAGATTATATAAATACTATCCATCTTTTGTTAACAATTCCGCCATTCAATGCGTAGACTCATCGAATCCTAAGTGGATAAAAGAACAGGCCGAGGTCTTTGATACCTCAGAATTGTGAAATTTATGCCCCTCTTTTGCCTTTTTCACAAAAACTATAAAATACGCTCCAGCATTATCAATTTTATTAAGGTCAACAATAGACAAATCGATAGCTTTTGTTTCTTTTTTTAATCTCTCTTTGTCTATAAGGGTAAAAGTAGATCTATATGGGTCAAAAAGCATAGCTTGCTCTTGATTATCATTATTTTCTATAGGCGAGTTCATAATGAAAAGGGCCGAATCTTTATCTCCCAGCTTGAAAAAGTGCTTAGTATTTTTTGCCAAATCTTCAAAATTGATTTAAAAAATTATCGCCATTTATCTTTTTAAATTTATGCTTTTCTCCTGGTAATACCATTAAAGACTTTGAGGTTGACATGCCAATGGGTGGTTGACACAGTGAACTAAAGTAGGCTGTTTGCAGGAGCGCCACAAGGTCCGCATACTCCTTTTTTTGCGCATGCAAAAACGCTGCTGCATGCACCTTACTATCATTTTTTGATATAGATCCCAGACTCCATAGCGCCATTTGCGACATGAAGAATCTTACCTTATCTTCTTGAGAATACTTTTTTATAGCTGCTTTCATCATAGTAATGGCATTGCTAGATTTGTAGTCGTAGTGATGCATTACGATGGTACCGTACTGTAAATCAGAAGTTAAAATCTGTGACTGCATCAGCCACTCATTTAAGTTATCTATGAGTAGCTCAACGTATTTTACGTCACCAGTTGCTGCATAAGCCGACCATTTTAAATCTATATCCGCAGGAGTGCGTATCTTTTTTTCAAGAGATGTATCGCAATACATATAAAGGTTATCATAACAATTTTTGTCAAAATTATTATGAGCAAGATATTTTGATAACCTTTCTTTATCTCCAGATGATAATATAGAACACAGTGTAAGATAAGTTTTATCTTGTGTTGTATAGTTTGAAGAAAGTACACTAGGATCTTTATTAGGATCATACTCTTTATTAATACTCATCTTACCCGCGATGTAGCCGATATGTGGCTTTAAATCTTCAAGACGATTATTTATAAATGAGTCACAATGTTTATCAATGGCACGTGCACTTATTGATACCAGCAGCATAACAATAAGTACTTTAAGATACATATGTCTTGAATAATTAATCAAAAAACAAGAATATAATCAAACTGCAAAAATCCAATTTATAAGTAGTGTAAAGTATAAGTAACCTAATTATTTTAAATCAATTCTTACCACTGAATTGATAATATAAACTGGTACTATAACAACTTGTTAGTACCACATCCACCAATGATTAGCAACCCATATATATAATTTATCAACGCTGTTAAGTGCTTATATGTATAAATTTAGCCATTTCTTCTAGTGTAAGACCATAAGATGGCTTTACCATAATTTCTTGCTCCTTTCCTGTTAATTGTTCCTTTGCAGATACAACTAGAATCCCGTCTGCATCCAGCCTAAATTCAACATCAACCCTAGCCTGCCCCGCCTTCATACTTGGAATTTGAAGCAGCTCAAAAAACCCTATAGATCTGCACTCCGATATCTTCTGACTTTCCCCCTGCACTATATGTATTTGAATTCCTGTTTGGCCATCTTCTTGAGTAGTATAGGTCCTCTTAGATGAATATGGTATTGGGGTATTTTTAGCAATTATATGCTCAACCATGCCACCCATCAATCCTATCCCAAGACTAAGTGGTACAACATCAATCAAAAGAGAAGAAGGCCCACTCAAGAGAGCGTCTGCTTGAATGGCCGCGCCAATTGCCACAGATTCATCTGGGTTCATATTATCTAATATGTTATCTCCAAAAAATTTCTTTAAAGATTTTTTAATAAGAGGCATTCTTGTAGCTCCACCTACTAAAATAGCTACTTGTATATCATCCTCCAAAACACTCAGGACTAACTCTTCAGCCCTTTTGATTAGATGCTTAGTATAATTTTCAAACTCCTCTAGAGAAATTGTTTTTTGACCATCAGACCATAAGCCAATTTTGCAAATAGTTTCCTTTATTTTCTTTGCGAGAAATTTATCATGAATATCCAATTTTTCCATTATTACTTTGTCAAAATCATCTCCCCCTAAGTTGTTATCCCCAGTTGTTGAAATGACTTGCATAACCCCCATTTGTAACTCAAGTACTGATATATCAAATGTCCCTCCCCCCATATCATAGATAAGAATTTTTCCAAAATTATCGCCACCATATGCAATGGCTGCGGCGGTAGGTTCATTTATAAGCCGTAAAACATCTAAACCAGCGAGCCTAGCCGCTTCCTTTGTAGCATTTCTAGCCACATCATCAAAATGAGCAGGAACTGTAATTACAGCCTTAGAGACGCTGCATCCAGTATAATCTTCAGCTCGTTGTTTTAGTGTTTTTAGTATCATTGCAGATGCTTCTATTGGATTTATAATTTGGCCAAAAGCATCTATATAAAGCATTTTATTATGACTTGTGCTGTGTAAATTAAATGGCAAGAAGGTATTTTGAACTTCATCCAGCCCTTTGCCCATGGCTCTTTTTATCGAAGATATGCCAGATTTATGACCGATAACCCATACCCCATCTTTAAATAATATACTAGATGGCAACAATTTCTCTCCCTTATAATCAGGTATGACAATTATTGCCCCCTCCTCCTTAATTGCAACTAACGAATTTGTAGTGCCAAGATCTATACCAATTACTTTTTCCTTTTTCATAATCTTTTTTTAGCAGAATCCAATACTCTCATAAAAAACTTTACTTTTGCATATGATGCAGCTGCTTTTTCATACTCCATATCAGAAAAATCTTTTTCCATCTGAGATTTATAAATAGAAAGCATACGATTAACTTCTTCCACAAGCTGCTGTAGTTCCAAAACAGAGGAAGTATCTTCTATTTTTTCATTCCATTCAAGAACTTCTGTTATAAATCCGCTTTCATTTGGTATTGGTATATTTTTTATCTCTATCAAGTAACGGGCCCGAGAAACGGGATCAAGCAACATATTATATGCCCTACTCACAATAGATGAGTTTTTGGTTGCTATATCCATCTCAGCAGCAGATTTGTTACAATAAAGATCTGGATGAAAGAGCTGCAACTTTTTTATAAAATTATCTTTTAACTGATGCTTAGAAAGCTGAAACTTTTCCTCAACACATAGAATTTCAAAAAAATTCATATATGTAATATCCAATATATGGGAGCATTTTGAGCAAGAGCAAGAACCACTCAGCTCTTCATTGCCACACCCATCACAAATTACTATCGCGCCAAGCATTAAATTATGTTATTGGGTACAAACGGGAACGTATAGTGCATCTATTTTATGAAATCAATATTGATATATGGTAAACATAGTGTGCTTGCTGCAATGTTTAATAGTAGGAGACACGTTGATGAGATTTTTATTACAAAAAAATGTTATGAAGAATTAGAAGATCAGATTCTAAAATCAGATAGAAAATCCCTTATAAAGATTGTTGATAATTCATATATAAAAAGAATTGCAGGTGAAGAAAATGCTTCACAGGGTATATTATTAAAGGCAAGAACAATAGAACAGCCAACATTTGATCAAGCTGTAAGGAAATTTAAAGAGGGTAATATTTTAATTATTGATGGCATTGAAGATCCAAGAAACCTTGGATCTATCATACGTTCTGCAGCAGCATTTGGTATAAAATTTATAGTACTACCTAAGCATAATACTCCTGAAGAATCTTCTTATATGCTAAAAAGCGCCGCAGGTTATTTTGAAAAAATACCACTTGTTTATGTGAGCAATATATACAGATCTATGGAGTTATTAAAAAAAGAGGGGTACTGGATAATAGGGTTAGACGCTGGATCTGAAAAGAATCTTACAGATGTACAAAATTTTGAAAAAACTGCGCTTCTTATTGGAGCTGAAGGAAAAGGTATAAGGCATGGCACATTAAAGGGATGTGATATAGTGGCAAAAATCTTCATGGAATCAAATGTAGAGAGCTTAAATGTCTCAAATGCCGCAGCAATTGCTATGTACGAATTATACAAGTTAAAACAGTAAGTGCTCGCATAACATATTTAAACATCATTGCTGGTTATATAATCTTCCAATAACCTATTATATGTAGTCATGTAGTTGTATTAAATTGTTATGTATGGCAAATAAAAATAATAAAAAGGAGAATAATGTACTTGATTTAGACCAAGATCTTCTCAGTAATTTGAATAAAGTAGCTCATATTGATGAGGAGCATGTATTTCTTGAGGAAAACGTCAATAATTTAATAAACACATTGGGTATCAAAAATAAGCGCTCTATTCAAAATAATAATCTAAAGAGATAGCAGCATATTACTTATAAATATCCTATCGCTAAATTTCTTTGTTGATATACACATTATAACCATAAAATGTTAAGCGTTAACGTAAAAGTTGCAAAGGTGCTCAGGACGTTTTACCATTTTCCAATCTACCTATCTATTATTTCTTAATTATGAAATTCGAGAATTTAACATCAACTGTTAGAACGAGCGCTGGTAATAACGATGAATTTGATCATCATATATTAGCTCATACTCAAAAGACTACGCTCCCAGAACACATGATGAAAATCGCTAATGGCAACGTATTGTTGAATGCTAAATTTACTGCTCTATTTGTGATGCTTAGAATTGTATTTAGTGACAACAGTATAAATAATGCTAATAATAAAGACCCAATTCATAAGGCAAGAGAAAAATTTAGAGCCACTTATAAATGTTTTAGTGATTATATGCAGATCCTTCAAAACACTACTGATAAGACTGAACTTTCTAAAATAATCTCTGATGGGGCTATTGAGCTAGAAAAACATTTGGGAAATTCTGATATTAGCAAGGTTGATTATGAAAAATTTGAAAAAGCTTTTAATGAAAATATTCTAAAAAAAATGCAGCCAGCAGTAATGAAGGCTATAGAAACAGAAACACAAAAAAATCTTGATAAATTAGGCGATGATCTTAAGCAGTATATTGATCAAATTTCTAAAATTGACCCAAAAGTAGTTGGGTTTTTTAAAACTGTGATTTTCACCCCTTTAATCACCCCCATTGAAAAAGCTATCGATATTTTCCGCGCTATTATAAATATTTTTAAACGCAATCCTGAGCTAGCACAGCTTAATGATAAAAAGATCGAAAAGCTAGAAAAGGTATGCTCTGCATTATCAGCATTTAAAACAAAACTTGATAACATAAGTAAAGGTGCTGAAAGTAAAGGTGATGAGACTGAAAAAACAGCTTCAAATAGTGGTTCAGTACCTTCACCAGAAGTACCTTCACCAGAAGATATTAAAAAGCTGCAGAATGATTTTAAAAATCTGCAAGATAATTTAAAGGGAATTCAACAAGAGGCCCCTTCTCTTATTAGGGCAGTTGCACAAACCGCTGTTTTTACAATGGGTCTCCCTATACATGCACTTGTAAATTTTGGCAGTTATATGAAAAGTGGCAAGCCACTAACTGATGCAGCCTTTACTGAATTCAAAGAAAAGGTTACAGAAGCTGTTGGGCAGGCCCATGGTGCTTTGCATGAAAATGCAGCTGATGAAACACAACCTAATAAAATACAGGCGATTGTTCAAGCTAGAAGTGCTGGCAAATCTTTTGCAGATAATGCGGTGAGACCTACTGAATCATCTGGAACTGGACAATCTAGACAATAAAGTAAAAAATTACCATCTTAGATAGCGCGGCAAACAAGTGCCGTGCTATCTATCAATTAATATAGAGCGACTAGCCTTATCAAGAATCCAAGGCTTTAGTGATTGCCAATCTTTAATTTATAAAATATCACTCAATCTTAGGTAATCCCAAGGAACAGTAAAATGTTAAACATCAGCGCAAAAGTTGTAAAAGTGTTCATGGCATTCTACCATTTTCCAATCTACCTATCTATCATTTTTAAATTATGGCAAGAGACAGTATTACACATAACGCGAGATTTAAAAAGAGACCTGATGAAGCGAAACCTGCCAAGAAACTTGACGTGGATGATCTGGCAGAGAAGATAGGGAATGAATTGTTGAAAGGGAAGTTTATAAGTAAGTTGGCAGGGAATCTGGCAAGGAAGCTTGAGGAGAAGAACAACCAGGTAAGGGGATCTGGCGAGAAATATGAAGTAGGATCTGAATATGAATTTGATCAGCATATATTAGCAGCTGAGCGTAATTACAATGGTCTTATAATGCTCCCGGATCATATAGAGGAATTCACTAAAAAGGATATAAAATTAACTACTCAAATAATGGAGCTATTTGCAGCATTTAGATCTGTATTTAGTAATAAGGCCATAGAGCAGGCAAGATTTGATGATAGCTCACTACTTCATAGAAAAAGAGAAGATTTTAAAACCATTTATGGATGTTTTAGTCGTTATATCTTTATCCTTCAAAATACTACTGATAAGACTAAACTTGATTTATTCTATAAAATCATCCATGATGGGATAGCTGAATTAAGAAAGTGTTGTGGAAATGGGCAATTTCTAATTTATCCTTCTCAAGTTGATTATGAGAAATTTGAAGAAGCTTTTAATAGCAGCATTCTAGAAAAAATGCAGCCAGCAGTAATGAAGGCTATAGAAAAAGAAACACAAGAAAATCTTAATAAATTAAGTGGTAATCTTAAGCAGTATCTTGATCAAATTTCTAAAATTGACCCAAAAGTAGTTGGGTTTTTTAAAACTGTGATTTTCACCCCTTTAATCACCCCAATTGCAAAAGCTATCGATATTTTCCGCGCTATTATAAATATTTTTAAGCACAATCCTAAGCTCGCACAGCTTAATGATAAAAAGATCAAAAAGCTAGAAAAGGTATGCTCTGCATTATCAGCATTTAAAACAAAACTTGAGGAAAAGGGTCTAGCTATGAGCTCGTCACAAGGTAAGAATGGAAGTGATGATGCGCCAACACATACTTCACCAAAAGAGATGAATGAGCTACAGAATGATTTTAGAAAGTTGAAAGATGAGTTAAATAGCATTCAGAAAGATGCCCCTTCTCTTATTAGGGCAGTTGCACAAACCGCGGTTTTTACAATGGGTCTCCCTATACATGCACTTGTAAATTTTGGCAGTTATATGAAAAGTGGCAAGCCACTAACTGATGCAGCCTTTACTGAATTCAAAGAAAAGGTTACAGAAGCTGTTGGGCAGGCCCATGGTGCTTTGCATGAAAATGCAGCTGACAAAGTGCTAACAAATGCCAGAGAAACACAACCTAATAAAATACAGGCAATTGTTCAAAAGAGAGAAGGTGATAGATCTTTTGTAGGTAGTGTGAAACCTGCAAAACCATCTGTACAGGCAAAGTAAAAATTACCATCTTAGATAGCGCGGCAAGCAAGTGCCGTGCTATCTATCAATTAATATAGAGCGACTAGCCTTATCTAGTATTAAGAATCCAAGGCTTTAGGCACTGTTAACAAAGGTTGTATTTAATAGATGCTAAAGCTATAAAGGCAAGGAAAGAGAGATCGGATTTCTCAAATCGTAATGCTAAGCGTCGATTTTCTTTGAGTTTAGCGAA